>NZ_BAABMM010000016.1:0-50558 GCF_045865205.1 Candidatus Rickettsia kedanie
GTAATATTACTGATGAAATGATACAGCAGTATATTGATGAGCAAGAAGGTGAGCCTATTAATGATGATCGATTTCTAATCGATTCCACTTTATAACCTCTCAGCTTATAGCTGAGAGGTGTTTAGTTATATGAAAAAATTGTTTTATTAACTGTCGTAATATCACTTACTATACATTTTATAACTAAAGCTGATTGTTTTTTAGTGAAAGAAAATGATAAATTTATTAAACGGGCAGGTCATTGCGAGTCTCGTTATGCTCCATGCTCAACATTTAAAATTGCTATAAGTTTAATGGGTTATGATGATGAATTTTTAATTGATGAAACTCATCCAAAATTACCTTTTAAAGATGGTTATGCTGATATGCTAGAGTTTGGAAACAGCCACATACTCCTAAAGACTGGATGAAGAATAGCTGTCTTTGGTACGCGCAGGTTATTACCAAAGAATGAGGTATGGAAAAATTTCGTGATTATGTAACGAAATTTGATTATGGTAATCATGATATTTTAGGAGATAAAGGAAAGAATAACGGTTTAACTAATGCATGGCTTTCTAGTTCTTTAGAAATTTCACCGGAAGAACAATTAACTTTTCTTCAAAAACTAGAAGATAATAAATTGCCTGTAAGCGTTCAAGCTCAGGAAATGACTAAAAATATCTTATTTATTGAAGATTTTGTAGATGGTTGGAAGCTTTACGGTAAAACAGGCAGCGGTAATAAACTTAGCCGAGATAGAACCATAAAGTTAAAAGATAAACAACAATTGGATGGTTTATAGGTTGGCTACAAAAAAATGACAGAACAGTTTTTTGTGTACATCTCAATTTTTATTTGCGAGGAACAACCAACAGTGAATTTGCTATTGGTTGTTGATTAAAAAGTAAGAACCTAAGTGATCTATACAGGAGTATCTGCGTCTGTATAGGAGAGTCCGGTCATCTCTACCGTAGGCGGAACGTCATGCTCTTCATTAGTGTTAGCAGCAAGTTGATCTTCAGCTATAGCAGCAGCTCCTGTAGCTTCAATTTCATCAATATATTGTTTTAATTTAGCTTTTTTTGCGTTGTTACTTCTAACGCAATACCAAGTTACTCCTGCACCTATTGCAACAACTATGGAGGCAGCTACAGCTGTACCAATGCCTATATATGCAACTAAGGAATTATCGTTATCACGCTCATCAAACATATTTTCTTGAGAGCTGTAAGTTGTATTAAAAGCGTTATTAGTAAAGTTTGCTACGGTGTTAGTAATTAAATTTATTCCCGTTTTAGTCCAACTTTCAGTGTTATCGGAAAAGATTGGTTCAGAAATTTCGGCAGTAGAATTTGTTATTGTGTGATTGATTGCATTAGTTGTCATTTCCGATAAATATTCTGTTATGGACTCTATCCATCCTTCGGTTGTATTAATATCACTTGCTTGAGTAGTGCTAGATATCGGGTTAGCTATTAAATCCTTTATTTCTGAGTGAAGCGCCTGTAGAGCATTTTCTTTCTCTACTTCAAATATTTCGCACCCTTTAATATCTCCTATAATAGGGTTATTATCCTCTGCGATATTAAGTATACCCTCAATAGTAAGATTGTCTTGAAGATTTTCTTGACATATTTTAAGCAAGCGTTCCTCATATATATAAGTCTTATCACCTTGTTTTTGCAATATATAATCCCGTATAGTTTGCCCATTATCATTAATCGCTGTAATAATAGCTTTATTTGCAGTTAATACTTCCTTTATTTTGAACATTCCTTCAAATACCAAATTTCTTGTTTCAGTATTTAATAATGCAATTCCTTTACTACACATGGTTGTTAATACATTCTCTTTATGGCAAGTCTGTTCACTTAAACTAAGGTTAGTAGTTAGATAGTAACTTGCCACATTATGTCCTATTGTAAGCATGCGGTATCCTTGATCACCAATTGTTTTTATTGTATTAGTAAGTTTTGCTACGGTAGTTAACGAAAAGTGTAATATGTAATTCATGCCGTTCTATTTCCATCCTTAAGTTTTACATTAAAGTGGCACAATAGATAAAACTAATAGAGTAGTCAAGAAACTACTAATAAAAATTAATATATAATCATTGCAATTTTAGTCTGAATTGATAATTTTATTGTTTGAGTGATGTAAAAATGTTACAATAATAATACTAATCAATAAAAATAAGTCTATATGTCTAAAAGTCCAAGAGTTAATATCACTTTTGAGCCGGTAATTTCCACTTTGCCTAGTAATTTAGCAGTTCAAGAAAATAAGTCTTTATCGAGTTTAATCAGAGAATTAACACTTGAAGCTCTTGAAATGAGAGAAGATTTATTTCTGTCAAAAGTTGCTAAAAAGCTTGATAAAGAGAATGCTAAAACTTACTATCACGAAGAAGCGTGGAAATGAATTATAAAATACGTTATCTAGAAGAAGTAACAAATAAGCATATCCCAATGCTTTCCTCCAATGCAAAAACTCTTATCAAATGCGCAATTGAAGAATGATTAATGTTTGATCCCATAGCTTTTGGTAAACCGTTACGCTATAGTTTGAAAGGTCATAGAATACTCCGAGTAAGTGATTACCGTATTATATACCGTATTGAACAAGAAACATCTACGGTAATTATTATTGCAATCAAACACAGAAAAGCAATATATCAGGAATTTATATAAACCCTGTTATCTCTTGAAGTATCTAAAGAAATGTTATAAAGTCAAAAAGTTCATAGAAATTTGAGGGATATTTATGCAAGTAGTAAAAGCTTTAGAACAAATTTTAGCAGATAGTTATGCTTTATGTTTTAAAACACAGAATTATCATTGGAATGTAGAAGGAGCGGAGTTTAGAAGTCTACATTTATTATTTGAAGGACAATATGAAGATTTAGCTGAAAGCTTAGATGAACTTGCTGAGAGAGTGAGAAGTTTAGGTGCTAAAGTCCCAGCATTATCAAATTTAATAAAACTTGCATCTATAGATGAGGCAAATCCAAACGTAACAGCAAACGAAATGCTTAAAAGTCTAACAAAAGATCAAGATATTATTAGAGATACATTATATAAGGGACTCAAAGTAGCACAAGCAGAGGGCGACGAGAGTACAGCCGATATGATTATTGGACGGATTAAGGTGCATGAAAAAAACAGATGGATGTTGAAGAGTAGTATGGTTTAGTAATACTTAGTCATCCCGCGACTTGATTGCGGGATCCAAAGAATCAAAATCTAGATCCCGTGATCAAGTTGCGGGATGACAAAATAAACAAAACAAAAATAAAATGGAACAATATGATGTCGCCGTCATAGGCGGTGGTCCAAGTGGATATGTTGCAGCAATTAGAGCAGCACAATTAAAGAAAAAAGTTGTATTAATAGAAAAAGAACATTTAGGAGGGGTATGTCTTAATTGGGGGTGTATACCGACTAAATCCTTGCTTAAATCTGCTGAGGTTTTTGAATATATAAAACACGCTAAAGATTATGGAATTGATTCTAAAGGTGCTGAAATCAATATTAAGAAAATAGTTGAGCGTTCAAGAGAGATTTCAAATAAGCTTGCAGGTGGTGTTAAGTTATTATTGAAAAAAAATAAAGTTACCGTGATAGACGGAGTAGCAAGTCTTGCAGGAAATAAGGTAATAAATATAAAGAATAAACCTACAGTAAAAGCAGAGAATATTATTATAGCTACCGGAGCAAGATCTAGGGTTTTAAAAGGCTTTGAGCCTGACGGCAAGCAAATATGGACTTCAAAAGAAGCTATGATACCGCATCATGTGCCGAAATCTATGATTATTGTCGGCTCAGGCGCAATAGGTATAGAATTCGCTTCATTTTATAATAGTATTGGTGTGGATGTTACCATAATTGAGGCACATAATAGAATATTACCTGCTGAAGATACGGAAATTGCCGGAATCGCTCATAAGAATTTTGAGAAAAAGGGAATAAAAATTATTACAAATGCTAAATTAATTAAGCAAACAAAATCAAAAGATAAGATAGAAGTTGAGTTAGAGTTATCCGGTAAAACACAAAAATTACAAGCTGAAATCTTACTTATGGCAGTAGGTATTACGGCGAATACAGAAAATTTAGGACTAGAAAAAACCAAAGTTAAAGTAGAAAATGGTTATATAGTTACTAACGGATTAATGCAAACTGCAGAACTAGGAATTTATGCTATAGGCGATGTAGCAGGAGTGCCTTGTTTAGCTCATAAATCAAGCCATGAAGGTATTATTGCAGCAGAAAGCATAGCGGGCTTAAAACCCCATGCTATCAATAAGCATAATATACCGGGTTGCACTTATTCTTCGCCGCAAATAGCAAGCGTCGGATTTACGGAAGAAGCAGCGAAAGCTTTAGGCTATGAATTAAAAATTGGTAGGTTTCCTTTTATGGCTAACGGTAAGGCTTTAGTAATCGGTGATAGCGATGGCTTAATTAAAACTATATTTGATGCTAAGACGGGTGAGTTGCTCGGTGCTCATATGATAGGCTTGGAAGTAACAGAATTAATACAAGGATATGTGGTTTCAAAAAATTTAGAAGCAACAGAGTTGGATTTAATTAATACTATCTTCCCACATCCGACTTTATCGGAAATGATGCACGAGTCAGTACTCGTTGCTTATGATAGGGCAATACATGTATGAACAAAGATAATTTAATCGAGAATTATGCAGTGGCGTTATTTAATAACGCTATGGTTGATAATATACAAGATAAAATCTTTGAAGAAATTACCGCTATAAATCGTATAATTACCGATAATATTGATATTAGAGAGTTCCTATTTTCTCCTATAGTAAATAAGAACAACAAAATTAACGCAGTCAATGCGTTAGCAAAAAATATCAAAATTAGCACAATAGTACAAAATTTTTTATTGTTATTGGTAAAAAATTCTCGTACTGCTATTTTATCTAATATAGTAGATACTTATAATACTTTACTATATGAAAGTAAAAACATAAAGATAGTTCAGGTTATTTCTGCAAATAAGTTACAACCTAAAGAGCAGGAGTGGATTAAATCTCGTATAGAAAAAGAATTAAATCAAAAAACAGAAATATTATTTGATATAGATAGTACTATTATTGGCGGTATTGTAATTAAATATGATAGTATGTTGCAAGATTACTCAATAAAAGGTAGTTTAGAAAAAATAACGAAAACTTTAAAGAAAGTTAGGATTGTTGCTTGAGTACTCTTGTTATCCCGTGGCTTGACCACGGGATCCATAAGCAATCTAAAGCTGTATATTATTTTGTTATTTTTAACTGGATCCCGTGGTCAAGCCACGGGATGACAATGCGTAATTAGGAGTCATCCCACATGAAACTAAAGCCTATTGAAGTGGCTGAAATATTACAAAAGGAAATAGCTAATATTAATTGCTTAAGTGAGATTGAAGAAGTAGGGCATGTAATCTCAGTCGGTGACGGTATTGCTAAAATTTATGGTCTTGCTAATGTACAATCCGGTGAAGTAGTAGAGTTTCAATCCGGTGTTAAGGGGCTTGTTTTAAATTTGGAGCATGATAGCGTCAGTGCTGTAATTATGGGCGATGATAACCAAGTACAGCAAGGAGATAATGTCAAAAGAACTAAAGAAGTGTTAGCAGTACCGGTAGGAAAAGCCTTGTTTGGTCGTGTTGTTGATGCTCTTGGTAACCCTATTGACGGCAAAGGCAATATTGCAAGTAAAGAGTACAGACATATCGAGATGAAAGCTCCGGGCATAATAGAAAGAACGAGCGTAAGCGAACCTGTACAAACCGGAATAAAGGCTATAGATTCGTTAATTCCGATAGGTAGAGGGCAAAGAGAGTTAATAATCGGTGATAGACAAACTGGAAAAACGGCGATAGCGGTTGATACTATTATTAATCAAAAACAAGCTCATTCACTTACTAATGAAAGCGATAAAATTTATTGTATTTATGTAGCTATTGGGCAGAAAAAATCAAGTGTTGCACAGATAGTAAAAAAACTAGAAGATGCCGGAGCAATGGACTATACAATCGTTGTTTCGGCTACTGCTTCGGAAGCTGCATCTCTTCAATTCATTGCCCCTTATTCTGCCTGTAGTATGGGCGAATATTTTCGTGATAACGGTATGCATGCACTTATTATTTATGATGATTTAAGTAAGCATGCCGTCGCATATAGACAAATCTCATTATTACTTAGAAGACCTCCCGGGCGAGAAGCATATCCCGGTGACGTGTTCTACCTGCATTCAAGATTGCTTGAGCGAGCTGCTAAAATGTCAAAGGAAAAAGGCAGCGGTTCACTGACTGCTCTTCCTATAATCGAGACGCAGGCAGGTGATATATCTGCCTATATCCCAACGAATGTTATTTCAATTACCGACGGTCAAATTTTCTTAGAAAGTGAGTTATTTTATAAAGGTGTAAGACCTGCCGTTAATGTCGGTATTTCAGTAAGTCGCGTTGGTTCTGCAGCACAAATAAAGGCTATGCAGCAGGTAGCAGGTTCGGTAAAGCTAGAACTTGCTCAATTTAGAGAGCTGGAGTCTTTCTCGCAATTTGGATCAGATTTAGACCCTGCCACTAAAGCACAAATCGATCACGGTAAAAGATTAGTTGAGATATTAAAACAAGCTCAATATAATCCTTTTCCGGTAGAAGAACAAATAATAAGTATTTATGTCGGAACTAAAAAATATTTAAATGATGTACCGCTTCAGACAGTCAAAGCATTTGAAGATAAAATCCTTACGGAGATAAGGTTAAATAAAAAAGATATTTTGGAATCAATAAAAAATGAGCAACGTATAACCGAAGAAACCGAGCAGAAACTAAAAGCATTTTTAGAAAATTTTGTAAAAGCCTACTGTGTCATGCCGTGACTTGATCACGGCATCCAGTAAAATAAGTTAAAAATACTGGACCCCACAGGTACAAGCCACGGGATGACAATGGAAAACCAAAAAACTATATGTCACATTTAAAGCAATTAAGAACTAGAATTAAAAGCGTTAAATCTACACAAAAGATTACTAAAGCAATGCAATTAGTATCAGCTTCTAAAATGGCAAAAATAAAAAATCAAATAGCCAATTCAAATTTTTATATTGAGGCTATTAGTAAAATGATGTCCGATATAGTATCAATTGACATGTATGAGCTATCTATAGAAGAGCAGAAATTTTTTAATACTATACCGAATAAAGCAAATTTATTGATAGTTATGACATCACAGCGTGGTTTGTGTAGAACGTTTAATTACAGTATAATTAAGCAAGTTAAGAATGATATTAAAGAGTTAGAAAATAAAGGCGAACAAATAAAGCTTATCATTATAGGAAAAAAAGGTTACGAAGCACTAAAAAGGCAATATGCAAATTATATTGATAGTTATTTTGAGTTACCCAACATTCATGCTGAAAATCTGATGCTGCAAGTAAAACAAAAAATTATGTCGCTAGTCGTAAATCTAGAAGTTAGTAATTGTGTGATATATTTTAATAAATTCAAGAACGCAATGACTCAAATTATGACTAGACAACAGGTTTTACCGGTAGAAAAAGATCATGATGATTCTAAAATAGAGAATGACCATTATGAGTATGAGGGAGAAAATCTAATTTCTAATCTAATTAATTTATATGTGAATTCCCAAATAAATTATGCTTTACTACAAAGTAGAGCAAGTGAAGAGGGAGCTAGAATGACCGCTATGGAGAATGCAACAAATAATGCTAATGATTTAATAAGTAAATTAGTTTTAAAGTTGAATAGATCAAGACAGGCTATTATTACTACGGAGTTGATAGAGATTGTAGCCGGCTCTGAGGCGGTGTAGATATGTGTATTATGTCATTCCCGCCTACGCGGGAATGACATGGGCAACTATGTAAGAACATTATCTTAACAGAAAAAATTATGACAAAAAATATCGGTAAAATTACTCAGATTATTTCAGCGGTGGTGGATGTAAAATTTACGAATAACGGTGAGTTACCGAAAATTTTAAATGCTCTAGAGTGCTATAACGATAAACAAAGGATAGTGCTGGAAGTAGCCCAACATATAGGTGATGATACGGTGCGTTGTATTGCTATGGATTCTACTGAAGGATTAGTGCGGGGTGTAGAAGTAATAGATACAGGTAGTCCTATTTGTATTCCTGTAGGTACTGAGACGCTTGGGCGTATTATGAATGTTGTAGGTGAGCCGATTGACGGTAAAGGAGACATTAAAAGCTCAAATATTTCTGCTATATATAAGTCTGCTCCTGATTTTACCAATCAGTCAACCGAGCGTAATATATTAGTAACCGGTATTAAAGTTATTGATTTACTTGCTCCTTATACTAAAGGCGGTAAGATAGGATTATTCGGCGGTGCAGGTGTAGGTAAAACCGTGTTAATTATGGAACTTATTAATAACGTAGCTAAGGCACATGGCGGTTATACAGTATTTGCAGGAGTCGGTGAGAGAACTAGAGAGGGTCATGATCTTTACCATGAAATGATTGACTCGGGTGTGATTGACCTTGAGAAACCGGAAAATTCAAAAGTAGTTCTTGTTTATGGACAAATGAACGAGCCGCCGGGAGCAAGGGCAAGAGTTGCGTTAAGCGGTCTGACCATTGCGGAAAGTTTTAGAGATATGAATGAGGGGCAAGATGTTTTGTTTTTCGTAGATAATATTTTCCGTTTCACTCAAGCAGGTTCTGAAGTATCGGCACTGCTTGGTAGGATTCCGTCAGCGGTAGGGTATCAGCCTACTCTTGCTACCGATATGGGAGCACTACAAGAGCGTATCACCTCTACTAAGCACGGCTCAATAACTTCCGTGCAGGCTATATATGTACCGGCGGATGATTTAACTGATCCTGCTCCTGCTACTGCTTTCGCACATCTAGATGCTACAATGGTACTTAGCCGTCAGATAGCCGAGCTTGGAATTTATCCAGCAGTTGACCCGTTAGATAGTAATTCTCAGGTACTTGACCCGATGATTGTCGGTGAGGAGCATTATAGCGTAGCAAGACAAGTACAGCAGGTTTTACAAACTTATAAATCATTGCAGGATATCATTGCTATTTTAGGTATGGATGAGCTATCCGAAGAAGATAAACTAACCGTGTCGCGTGCTAGAAAAATACAGCGTTTCTTATCACAGCCTTTCCATGTCGCCGAAGTATTTACCGGAGCTGAAGGCAAATTTGTTAATCTAGCTGATACTATCGCAGGTTTTAAAGGATTGGTAGAGGGTAAATATGATGATTTACCGGAAGCTGCTTTTTATATGGTCGGAACTATAGATGAGGCTATTGAGAAAGCGAAGATTTTGAAGTAATGTTTATGTCATTCCCACGTGGCATTGTCGCGTGGATCAGTTGTCCTGTCATTGCAAGGAAAATTACAAAGTAATTGACGAAGCAATCCAGTAAAAAATGCTAATTTATAGCATTTTTTTATTATTTTTCTGGATTGCTACGTTGCTTCGCTCCTCGTAATGACATAGTAATTTTACTATATTATTCTATGAACGAAACAATTCTAGTCAAAATAATTACTCCTTTAAGTATTGCATTTGAAAAGCAAGCTAAAATGGTAACAATGCCGGGTGAGGATGGTATGTTTGGTGTGCTATCGAATCACGCTCCGATGATCGTTAGTTTAAAAGCCGGTTTAGTACAGGTTTATATAGATGATATACACAACCCACAAATTACTTATCTTGTTTCCAGCGGTGTAACCGAAGTAAAGGGCAGTTATGTTAACATAGCTACAGAAACGGCTATTAACGTTACGAATTTAAGTGAAGCGGAGATAGCAACTAAGCTTCAGGGTCTTCAAAAACCTTTATCAGAACAACATTAATGTCCCTATCGGGGATGAGAAATCCCTTCGCCTAAAGGCGAAGGGAAGATATAATGAAGTTGCCTTGGCAACGAATTTATAAAGAGATATGAGGAGTTATAGAAAAAGTAGCCATAGCCAGTATGATTTGAAAGTACACATTATATGGATACCAAAGTATAGAAAGAGGGTATTAACGAGAAAGGTAGCGGAGAGAGCTAGAGATTTATTGAGGCGGATTTGTATGGAACATGAAGTACATATAATTTTAGGCAAAGTAGCTTGTGATCATGTTCATATGTTTATCTCGTATAGACCGCAAATAACACTTAGCAAAATTGTGCAGTATTTAAGGGTAGTAGCTCAAGAATATTATTGCAAGAATTTGCTCATTTGGGCAAGCAGTTTTGAGGCAATCATTTTTGGGCTAGAGGTTATATGGCAATTAGTTCGGGTAATATTACTGATGAAATCAGCAGTATATTGATGAGCAAGAAGGTGAGCCTATTAATGATGATCGATTTCTAATTGATTCCACTTTATAACCTCTCAGCTTATAGCTGAGAATTGTTTAGTTTGTTTAAAAAATCTACGTTTTGGGATAAGGTTATTGTAATAATTATTTCTAGTTTTTATGTCATTCCCGCGGAAGCGGGAATCCAAGATAAATCGAGCTTTTAGTTTTAAAAGTATACTGTATTTATACTTTTTGTACTGGATTCCTGCCTACGCAGGAATGACATAGCCGGTGATGTTACTAACATAACGAATATCAAGTGAGAAACAAATGTCAAAAGTGCATAATTCAGAATATATAAAAGAGTTATCAGTCGATAATAGTTCATACAAAATTTATGATATAAATAAAGCGGCAAGCGATATCGAACTTCCTTTAAAAAAGCTCCCCTACAGTTTAAGAGTATTATGTGAAAACGTGCTACGTACCAGTGGTAATAAAGAAAGCTTACTTGTATTTAAAGAATGGCTGAACACTAAAAAATCCGATGCAGAAATAGATTTTATGCCGGCAAGAGTTTTGATGCAGGATTTTACCGGTGTGCCTGCTATTGTAGACTTGGCTGCTATGCGTGATGCGATGAAGAAAATAGGAGGCGATCCGTTAAAAATTAATCCGCTTATTCCTGTTGATTTGATAATAGATCATTCAGTAAGCGTTGATTCTTATGCAGCTAATGATTCATTCGATAAAAACGTGCAAATGGAAATGAAACGTAATATAGAGCGTTATGCATTTCTTAAATGGGGGCAGCAGGCATTTAATAATTTTAAAGTAGTGCCGCCTGGTACGGGTATTTGTCATCAGGTCAATTTAGAATATTTAGCAAAAGTCGTGTGGCATAAAGACGGACTTGCTTATCCTGATAGTTTAGTTGGAACGGATAGCCATACAACTATGGTAAATGGAGTGTCGGTAATTGGTTGGGGAGTTGGCGGAATAGAAGCAGAAGCTGCAATGCTCGGTCAGCCGCTTACTATGATTTTACCGGAAGTAATCGGAGTGAAACTAACAGGAAAATTAACAGGTATATCTACAGCAACCGATTTAGTTTTAACCGTTACCGAGATGTTGCGGAAAAAGAAAGTAGTAGGTAAGTTTGTTGAGTTTTACGGTGAGGGCTTGAAAAACCTAACGATTGCCGACCGTGCTACTATTTCTAATATGTCGCCTGAATATGGTGCTACTTGCGGCTTTTTCCCGATTGATCAAGAAACTATAAAATATCTAGAGCTAACAGGTAGAGAAAAAGCACAAATAAAATTAGTAGAGAAATATGCAACTGAGCAGAATCTTTGGTATGATTTTGAGCATGAGGCAGAATATACTGAAATTTTAGAGCTAGATTTATCTACGGTACATAGCTCGCTTGCCGGGCCAAGACGTCCGCAAGATAGGGTAAATTTAAACGATGTAGCAAGTAGTTTTAAACATGAATTGCCGAATTTCGGTATAGAAAGTAAAGGCATTGATAAAAAATATGCCGTAGCAAATCAGAATTACGAAATCGGTAACGGTGATGTGGTAATTGCAGCGATCACTAGCTGTACTAATACCTCAAATCCTAGCGTGATGATTGGTGCAGCACTTCTTGCCAAAAAAGCACTAGAACATGGGTTAAAGGTAAAGCCTTGGGTTAAAACTTCTCTTGCTCCTGGATCAAAAGTCGTAACGGAATATTTGAAGCTTAGCGGTCTTGATAAATATTTAGATGAGCTAGGGTTTAATCTAGTAGGTTATGGCTGCACTACTTGCATCGGTAATTCTGGTCCTTTAAATCCGGAAATAGAGGAAACTATTAATAAAAACGGGTTAGTTATTGCTTCCGTTTTATCGGGTAATAGGAACTTTGAAGGGCGAATTAATCCCCTTACTAAAGCGAGCTATCTCGGATCGCCTATTTTAGTCGTAGCATATGCACTTAGCGGCACCCTTAATATAGATTTAAATAGCCAACCAATAGGAAAAAATATTTATTTGAAAGATATTTGGCCAAGTAAAGAAGAGATAGATGAAGTTATTGCAAATTCAATTAATTCCTCTATGTTTATAGAAAAATATTCCGATATATTTAGTGGAACAAAAGAGTGGCAAAGTCTAGAGGTTACTAATAGTTCTACTTATAACTGGAGTAAGAATAGTACCTATATTAATAATCCACCTTATTTTGAGGATATAGGCAGCAAGAATAGTATAAAAGATATAAAATCTGCAAAAATTCTAGCAATTTTCGGTGATTCTATTACTACCGATCATATTTCGCCGGCAGGAAGTATTAGTAACACCAGCCCTGCTGCTAAATATTTAACGGACCATCATATAGAGCCTCTAGATTTCAACTCTTACGGATCACGTAGAGGAAATCATGAAGTGATGATGCGTGGCACATTTGCTAATATCCGTATAAAAAACGAAGTGTGTAAGGCAGTAGAAGGCGGCTTTACTATAAACCAATTAAGTAGTACGCAGCAAACTATTTACGATGCGGCTATGGACTATAAATCTAATGATGTACCGGTAGTGATTTTTGCCGGTAAAGAATATGGTAGCGGTTCGTCTAGAGATTGGGCGGCAAAAGGGCCCCAACTGCTTGGTGTAAAGGCAGTGATTGCCGAGAGCTTTGAGCGAATACATCGTTCAAATTTAGTTGGTATGGGTATTTTACCGCTAACTTTTACCGGCAATAATACAAGATTAGATTTAAAGTTAGACGGTTCAGAAACTATTGATATCATAGGCTTAAGTGAACCAATAAAGCCTTATAATCCTGTTAAATGCGTGATAAAAAAACAAACTGGCGAAACAAGAACAATCGATTTAATATTGCAAATATTTACGGATAATGAGATAAATTATATACAGCACGGCAGTATCATGCATTTTGTGGTAGAGAGTTTAAAAAAATAACTATGTATAGAGTTAATCCAAGAGTAGATCTGGCATTTAAGAAAATCTTTGGAGTAGAAGAAAACAAAGATTTATTAATATCGCTTATTAATTCGATAGTAACCAAGGAAGATCAGGTAAAAGAAGTAACTCTACTTAATCCATATAATCCAAAGAGTTTTTTAAACGATAAGCTTTCTGTTTTAGATATTAAAGCTAAAGGCGAAAGAGGTAAAATATTTAATATCGAAATTCAAGTAAAGGATGAAGCAAATTATGATAAAAGAGCTTTATATTATTGGGCAAAGCTATATGTTGGACAGCTAAAAGAAGGTTCTAGATATTCAGAATTAAACAAAACGATAGGAATCCATATACTTAATTTTACCGGCATCACAAATATTGATAAATATCATAATATATTTAGGTTGAAAGAATATGAAACCGGTTTAAAATATTTTGAGGATATAGAGCTACACACTATAGAACTCAATAAGTTTACTGATAACATCAAAGAAGAATTATCTGATATAGTAAAAAAGTAAAGAATGCTTTAGATATATGGGTTGTTTTTTTAACTAGAAATGATTTGCTAAATAAAGATAAGCTTCCTAAAGAATTAAACAGTAAAGAGCTCAAGAAAGCATTAAATGTGCTTGAAGTAATAAATTTAAGTGATGAAAAAGAGAAGAATATGAAAACCGCTTAAATTGGTTTAGAATTGAAGCTAGTGCTATTAAAAGGACTGAAGAAAGAGGCGAAGAGAAAGCTATGGAAAAAATAGCAAAAAAGATGTTAATGAAAACAGAATCTATAGAAGAAATTCATGAAATTACCGAATTACCTATGAAAGAAATACAAAGATTAAAAGATGAAATTGAGAAGTAAAAAAGGAAAAGTATATGGACAAGCATCTTAAAGAATATACCGAGAGTGGTAAGAAGAACCTAATTGTGGTATATATATTATATCTATGTGGGATAGTAGCACCGATATTACCGTTAATTGGAGTATTTTTTGCATATCTCAATAAAGATAAAGGTGATAACTTTGCTACTAGTCATTATGTGTTGTTATTTCGTACTTTTTGCCTTGTGGTACTTGGGTGGATTGTATGTTTCATATTTACGTTTATCATTATTGGAGTAGTACTATATTTTGCACTCGCTGTTTGGTATGTACTTCGTGTTGCCACAGGTTTTAAATATATGATAGCGGATCAGGCATACCCAAACCCTATGACGTATTGGATTAAATAAGATGATAAAACTGAACGTAGACGGTTCTGAAATAGAAATATCAGAAGGTAGCACCGTTTATCAAGCCTGTACACAAGCAGGTAAAGAAATTCCTCATTTTTGTTATCATGAGCGTTTAAAAATCGCCGGTAATTGCCGTATGTGTTTGGTTGAAATGGAAAAATCACCAAAGCCTATAGCTGCTTGTGCAATGCCGGTAAGTAACGGTATGGTTATTCACACCGATACACCGATGGTCAAAAAAGCACGTGAAGGGGTGATGGAGTTTTTACTTATTAACCATCCTTTAGATTGCCCTATTTGTGACCAAGGAGGTGAGTGTGATTTGCAGGATCAGGCTTTTAGATACGGCAAAGGTACTAATAGATTCCATGAAAATAAGAGATCTATTAAAGATAAATATATGGGACCGCTGATTAAAACAGCGATGACTAGATGTATACAATGCACAAGATGTATTAGATTTGCAAATGATATAGCCGGAATAGAAGAAATGGGAGCTATCCATCGTGGCGAGCATATGGAGGTAACTTCATATTTAGAGCAAACACTCGATTCTGAAATTTCTGGTAATATGATAGATATTTGTCCGGTCGGTGCTTTAAATTCCAAACCTTATGCCTTTAAAGCTCGTAAATGGGAACTAAAACATACCGCTAGCATTGGCGTACATGATGCCGAAGGTTCCAATATTCGTATAGATAGTAGAGGCGATGAGGTAATGAGAATATTACCTCGTGTTAATGAAGAAATAAATGAGGAATGGCTTGCTGATAAAAACCGTTTTAGTTATGACGGTTTGAAATATCAGCGTTTAGATCGCCCTTATATCAGAAAAAACGGTAAGTTAGTAGAGGCTAGTTGGAGCGAAGCCTTAAAGACGATAACAGATAAAATTAAATCCGTAAAACCGAAGAAAATTGCTGCTATTGCAGGTTCTCTTGCTTCTGTTGAAGCAATGTTTATGCTGAAAACATTAATGCAAAATCTTGGCTGTAATAATTATAGTGTTAATCAGTTTAACTATAAAATAGATACTACGCAGCGAGGAAACTACTTATTTAATACAACTATTGTCGGTGTCGAAAAGGCTGATTTATGTTTACTAATCGGAGCAAATCCAAGGCAGATAGCTCCGGTGTTAAATAGCCGAATAGGAAAGAAAGTGCGCGCCGGTTCATTAAAAGTAGCAAGAATAGGTGAAGGACATAACCAAACTTATAGAATTCAGGATCTAGGAAGTGATATTAAGATTCTTGAGGAGCTAGCTATTGGTACTCATGAGTTTACAAAAGCTTTAAAAGCAGTAAAATATCCGATGATTATAGTAGGTGATGGCGTATATGTGAGAGATGACGGATATGCTATATTGTCGCTTATCCATAAGATAGTGGCTGAATATAATATTATGCGTGATGATTGGAAGGGCTTTAATATATTGTATAATCATGCTTCTATAGTTGGCGGTCTTGACGTTGGTTTGAATAATCCTATTAAGCTTGAGGCACTGGAACTCGCTTATCTGCTTGGAGCGGATGCCGTCTCATTTGATAAGCTGAAATCGGCTTTTGTAGTATATCAAGGACATCATGGGGATTCAGGTGCTGCGAATGCTGATGTAATTTTACCTGCGGCTGCTTATACAGAGCAGAGCGGAATTTACGTAAATTTAGAAGGAAGACCGCAAATAGCAGAAAAAGCAGTATCGCTTGTAGGAACAGCTAAAGAAGATATAGAAATTATTAAAGAGCTTGCCGGTTATCTGAAACTAGATATCGGAATGAGTGATTTACAAGAAGTAAGAGCCAAACTTGCTAAAGAATATAAGATATTTGCTAATATTGATAAAATTGTAGAGAGTAAATTTGCTAAATTTAGCGCTAAAGATAAGTTATCAAAAGAGCCTATAACTACGGAGCCTAGTAATTATTACATGACTGACGTAATTAGCAAAAACTCGGTCACTATGGCTAAGTGCGTAGAGGCTAAGGAAGCAAGAGTAGGGAGGTAGCATAAAGAGTCGTCATTGCGCGGAAATTACGTAAGTAATTGACGAAGCAATCCAGTAAAAAATTCTGATTTACAGAATTTTTTAATCTTTTTCTGGATTGCCACGTTGCTTTGCTCCTCGCAATGACAGTTGTATGACAATTAAATAACATTATGACAGAATATATTTTTCCGTTAATTATCATCGCTCTAAAGGTGGTGGCGATCACTATCCCTTTAATTTTATGTGTTGCGTATTTAACATATGCAGAACGTCGTGTTATTGGATTAATGCAGTTACGACGTGGACCGAATGTCGTTGGTCCGTTTGGATTACTTCAGCCTATTGCTGATGCGGTTAAGCTTTTATTCAAAGAACCGATAATTCCAACCAATGCCGATAAAATATTATTTATTTTAGCACCGATGATAACTTTTATATTAAGTTTAATCGGCTGGGCAGTTATACCTTTTGCAAAGGGCGTAGTTCTTGCAGATATTAATGTCGGTGTTTTATATATTCTTGCTATATCCTCTTTAAGCGTTTATGGCATTATTATTGCCGGTTGGGCTAGTAACTCAAAATATGCATTCCTTGGTGCTATACGTTCCTCGGCCCAAATGATTTCTTATGAAGTATCTATGGGATTCGTTATTATTACTGTGTTACTTACTACCGGTACTCTCAATTTAAGTGGGATTATTGAAGCACAAAGAACAATACCGTGGTGGATTGATTTAATGCTACTACCTATGGGCATCGTGTTCTTTATCTCGGTACTTGCCGAAACAAATAGGTTACCTTTTGATTTACCTGAAGCAGAATCGGAATTAGTCGCAGGCTATAATGTTGAATATTCCTCTATGGGATTTGCTTTATTTTTCCTAGGTGAGTATGCTAATATGATATTGGTTAGTGCAATGACTACCACTTTCTTTTTAGGAGGTTATTTACCGCCCTTTAATATATCATGGTTAGATTGTATTCATGGATTCTTTTGGTTTGTATTTAAGGTTGGGTTCTTATTGTTCTGCTTTTTATGGATTAGAGCGACGTTGCCAAGATATCGCTATGATCAATTGATGCGACTCGGCTGGAAAGTATTTTTACCTCTAACTTTATTTTGGGTGGTGTTAGTGTCAAGTGTACTTTTCTACACTGATAATTTGCCGAATGTTTGAAAGTTATTATTATAATTAATTTCTAGCTAAAACCGGTATTGTTGTATGGATCTATGTCATTCCTGCGTAGGCGGGAATCCAGCATAAAACGAGCTTTTAATTCCAAAAATTTGCTTTATCTATACTTTTTTCTAGATTCCCGCCTACGCGGGAATGACATAGAAGCTGCAACAAAGCCATAGATCGTTAATATATATATATTTTTATGATAAACTATTTAAAATCATTTTTTCTATATGAGATAATAAGGGGAATGGCTTTGACCTTAAAGTATTTCTTTAAGCCCAAAGTTACCATAAATTATCCTTATGAAAAAAGCCCTGTTAGCCCTAGATTTAAGGGTGAGCATGCACTGCGTCGCTATGAAAACGGGGAAGAGCGTTGTATTGCTTGTAAGCTTTGCGAGGCGATTTGTCCAGCACAAGCAATAGTAATTGAAGCGGACGAACTAGAAGACGGCAGTAGGCGTACAACACGTTATGATATAGACATGACAAAATGCATTTATTGTGGGTTGTGTCAAGAAGCTTGCCCAGTAGATGCGATAGTTGAAGGTCCTAATTTTGAGTTTGCAAGCCTAACTCATACCGCACTTATTTATGATAAAGAAAGATTACTGCAAAACGGCGATAGATGGGAGCAGGCACTCGCTAGTAAACTACATAAGGATTATGAGTATAGGTAAATTACTATAGCACTGGATAGTTTTTACTCTTTGTCATTCCTGCTTTCGCAGGCATGACATAGCCGTTAATCCCTTGAAAATTCGAACTTTGCATTCGAAATTTCATAAACCTTTGTAATTCACTATAAGTATTGCTTTTCTTTTTTTTGACTTCTATTCTCTTAATTGTAAATCATTATAAAACAGATTGATAGTATGGTAGTTTGCTTTGTTACTACTATAGTTTTATTGATAACGCTCTCTATTATATTTAATGCATTCATTACATTATCCCTACCGGATATACTAATAAGAGGAACTCATAAATATAGTACTAATGAGCAATATTTAAAGCTAAAATCATATGATAAGGATTTTATATTAACAATTAAAAGTCTTGCCTCCAAAAGAGCTAGAAGAAAAGAGAATTAGCTATAAGCATGAATATATAGAAGTTACTAAAGCACGTACTGTAAGTACAATAATTAATTGTTCAATTTGAATTATAGTTAGTCTTATATTTTTTATTGTACATTGGAAGATTTATAAAAATACGCAAAACAATAATAGACCTCTCGCATAAAGCTAATAAGGAAGAATTTGAATGAGATACTTCACCTCGCACTACAGCGTACACGCAAGTAACGTGAGAATTCGAGAGTACCGGATCGACGTACAAATTACCCTTGCAAGTTAGGCAAGAAGTCTAATAATGACTCAAGTTGTAATGTCTGT
This sequence comes from Candidatus Rickettsia kedanie, assembly GCF_045865205.1. Classification (NCBI taxonomy): domain Bacteria; kingdom Pseudomonadati; phylum Pseudomonadota; class Alphaproteobacteria; order Rickettsiales; family Rickettsiaceae; genus Rickettsia; species Candidatus Rickettsia kedanie. Next base: position 19,075 of record NZ_BAABMM010000016.1, read on the forward strand.
GCAGATTTTATAGAACTTTCTAGATGAGAGGATAGAAGCACAATACCGCCGCTATTTGCTTTCATGACAATTAGATTATTTAATAAATCCCTATTTTCTTTACTTAAGTTAGTTTCAACTTCATCAAGTAGCCATAAGTCAGATTGGCAAGCAATAAGCCTTGATACGGCTATGACTTTCTGTATCCCACTAGACAAACTATAGCATTTTTTATCTAATACATCTTGTAATTTGAAGTAATGAATAGCGGCGTATAGAGTTTCAACAGAATTATAAATTTCCGACCAAAATTTCAGATTTTCAAAAACAGTCATTTCGAGTTTTAGACCTAAATTATGACCGATATAAGTGCAGTAAGGTTTATGGATATTATTAATATTACTATTTTTATAGTAGATATTACCACTACTTGGTTGCATAATTCCTGCTATCATTCGCAGTAGTGAGCTTTTACCGCAACCATTAGCTCCTTTTATATAGGTGATAGAAGAAGGAAGAAAAGTGATACATAGATCAAATAAATTTCTTTGTTCTATATTAAATTGTAATTGATGAAGTGATAGCATGTCCCTGTCATACCGTGGCTTGACCACGGTATCTAGTAAAATGATTAGTATTTTGAATTGCTTTTATGGATACTGTGGCTTGACCACGGTATGATATCTGTTGCTTTTCAATAAATTTAATTTTCATGATGCTCTGCTGGTGTAGCCCCAGTTAATTCTGTATTATCTTGTTGATTATTATGAGCAATTCCAAGTTTGTCACGAGCATTTCTTAAAGCTTCTTTATGATCTGCCTCAGGATTTACTACATGACTTATATCTATGCCTGTTACTTTATTAGCTTCTTTTTCTATATAGAACTCACTTTTAAGTTCTATAATTAGAGTAGCATTTATATTTTTTGTAAGCAATTAAAATTTAACCAACAAATTCTCCACCGATAAACTAAATACATTTAGAATAGAACTCGGCATGAGACCAAAGTAAATAATTAATAATATTAAAGGAGCTATTGAGATTATTTCATATTTATATAAATCTCTGAAATGCATAATTTCTTTATTGGTAATTTCACCAAGCATAATTTCTTTATATAATTTCAGCATATAAACCGCCCCAAGAATTATGCCGAGAGCCGCTACAAAAGTTGCTGCTACATTCACCTTATAAATCCCAAGCAAGCTTAGAAATTCTCCGATCAAGCCGCTAGTACCGGGCAGGCCGACAGAGCCAAGCATTGCAATCATAAAAAATGTGGCAAGCACAGGCATTTTACTTGCTACACCGCCGTATTTAGCTATTTCTTTAGTGTGCAATCTTTCGTACAAAGTACCGACTATTAAGAATAGGCATGAGGAAATCACGCCATGGCTAAGCATCTGAAATATTGCTCCGTGAACCCCGGCTTCAGTAAAGCTAAAAATACCTATCGTAACATATCCCATATGTGCAATTGATGAATAGGCTATCATCTTCTTCATATCTTTTTGAGCAAGAGCAACAAGGGAAGCATATATTATAGCAATAACGCTAAGGTAAATTACGTAAATTGCAAATTCTTGTGATACACTTGGGAGTAGCGGTAGTAATACTCTTAAAAAACCGTAACCGCCAAGTTTTAGCAGAATACCGGCAAGAATAACCGAGCCGCTAGTTGGAGCTTGTACGTGTGCATCAGGTAGCCAAGTATGAACCGGAATCATAGGGATTTTAACGGCAAAGGCTATAAAGATAGCCCACCATAAAATTTGCTGAGTAAATAATGGAATATTATCTGTAAGTTCAGGAATATAAGTTAAATCAAAACTATGAATTTTACTGTAAATATAAATTAATGAAAGTAGGAAAAATACCGAGCCGAAGAAAGTATATAAGAAGAATTTAAGAGCCGCATATATTCTGTTCTCGCCGCCCCATACGCCTATAATGATATACATCGGCACTAATATTGCTTCAAAAAAGAGATAGAATAATAATAAATTTACTGAGGTAAATGCTCCTATACAAAAAGATTCCATTAATAAAAAACATACTAAATATTCTTTAATATATTTTTTAACGGTAAATAAGCTTCCGATTATACAAATAAGAGTCAGACAAGAAGTTAGAGCCACAAAAAATATTGATATACCATCAACACCAACATGAAATTCAAGCCCGATTTTATCAAGCCAAGCGTAGCGTTCAACAAATTGATAAGCAGGATTTGAGGAGTCAAACTCTATTAAAATATAGATAGTTAAGATGAATGTTAAAACAGCACTAAGCACCGCCACATACATTACATATATCGATTTATCCGTCTTTTTACTTTGACTAATAAACAGCAAAATATATAGCACGCTTATTAGCGGCAGAAAAATACTGATAGATATAATAGGTAATTCTAACATTCTTTTAAGATTATATAAGTTTTTTTAGTAGTATATATCATTCTTGCGTGGATCGCAAAACGCATTCGATGTCATACCGTTGCTTGACCACGATATCCAAAAAACAACTAAAAATACTAATAATTTAGTATTTTTAACTGGACCCCGCGATCAAGTCGTGGGGTGGCAAAAGTATTGGATACTGTGGGTCAAGCCACAGTATGACACTCAAAGCCTTTCCAAACAAAATAACTAATTGTTACAACAATAAATAATACTATATACAAAGCATAATTAAAAACATATCCCGTTTGTGTTTTACCGGTAAGAACGCTAAAGCAATTAACAACTCGTAAAAAACCGTTTGGTCCAAAACGATCGATTATTTTCTGGTCACCAAGATAAAATAAATAGGCTAAACAGTTAGTAGGCTTAACAATTAAGAAATTATATATCTCGTCGAAGTAATATTTATTTCGTAGTATGTTGGAAATTAATCCAAGGGGTGTCATCCAGTGGCTTGACCACGGGATCCAGTTGTTTTTATTTTTATTAGATCCCACTACAAGCTCGCGGGATGACAATGAAAATACCCAAATCCCAATAACAATCCCCATTATACCAACTGCCATAGGTAGTAGCTTAATATATAAAGGCGGGTGGCTAATTAGTAGTTTATCAATATGTAAATTAAATAGACTTTCATGGAAATAGCCGTTTGGTTTGTCCATAGAAAGTAAATAATAGCCGATCATACCGCTAACAAAGCTCCCAGCTACAAGTAATATAAGAGGATTATTCATTATTTTAGCCGGTTCATGGGCATGCTCAAAAACATCTTTTTCTAGTTTAGTTTTACCATGAAATACCAACATAATAATCTTCATTGAATAAATAGCGGTAAGTATTGCTGCTGCTATTCCAAAAATAAACATAAACGAGCCGCTACTATACGCTGCTTCTAAAATCGAATCTTTAGAGTAAAACCCTGCAAGTGGATAAATTCCTATTAATGCAAGTGAACCGATTAAGAAGTTTCCGTAAGTTACCGGCATTTTATTTCTTAAATCACCAATTTTAAAAATATCTTGCTCATGAACTGCGTGTATTACACTTCCGGCTGATAAAAATAATAAGGCTTTAAAAAATGCGTGAGTGACTAAGTGAAATATCCCGCTATTATAGGCAGATACCCCGCAAGCCATAAACATATAACCAAGCTGACTACAGGTAGAGTAAGCAATAATCTTTTTGATATCGCTTTGCATAATAGCAATGCTTGCGGCAAAAAGACAAGTAACGCCTCCTATTATGGTAATAAATTGTAGAACTAAAGGGCTATATTCAAACAAATGCGAGCAGCGTGCTACTAAGAATACTCCCGCTGTTACCATGGTTGCTGCATGAATAAGTGCGGATACGGGAGTTGGTCCTTCCATCGCATCAGGAAGCCATACATGTAAACCGATCTGTGCAGATTTACCCATACAACTGATGAATAATAACAAGCACATAATGTCTAGAATGGAAAAATGTAAAAATATTTTTGTATTAGATAGTAACTCTGCAGATGCAAATACATCTTTATAATTTGCCGAACCACAATAAACAATAATCGTTATTACGCTCAAGATAAAAGCAAAATCGCCGACTCTATTTGCAACAAAAGCTTTAATCGCTGCTTTATTGGCTGATTCTTTTGAATACCAAAATCCGATTAATAAATATGAGCAAACCCCGACGCCCTCCCAGCCGAAAAATAATTGTAAGAAATTATCTGCTGATACTAGTATTAACATAAAAAAAGTGAATAAAGAAAGAAAAGACAAGAAACGTACAATTCCCTTATCCTCCGCCATATAGCCAAGCGAGTAAATATGCACGACGCTTGACACCCATGTTACGGTTATAAACATTATGCTAGTGAGCTGATCGATATAAATCGACCAATTTACTTTAAAATTTCCAACCTCAATCCATGGTAATAACTTAATATGGATTATATTCCCGCCTAAACCCGCATCGCAAAATATTATTAATGAGAATAAGGCAGATAATGATAAAAAACCGGTTGCAATTATTTGAGCTAATTTTTTATCTATTAACTTTAAGAATAACCCGTTTATTACGCTAGATGCAAGCGGTAATATGATGATCATTATGGCAAAATTTTGATACATCTCACCCCCTCATCTGATTAATGTCAGTGATTTCAATTGAGCCTTTATTACGGAAATATATTAGTAATATTGCAAGCCCTACTGAGGTTTCGGCAGCTGCTACAGTTAAGATTATAATACTAAAAATTTGTCCCGATAATTCTTGCATATATACGGAAAATGCAACAAAATTTATGTTAACTGCAAGCAACATTAACTCAATGGACATTAATATATTGATAATATTTTTGCGATGCATAAATAATCCAAACATCCCAATAGTAAAAACTAAGCTGCTTAAGATTAAATAATGATTAAGCGAAATATATTCATTCATATTTAATATTCTCGACACCTTTATTTAGAGTAGGCTTTGTCATCAATACAACATTACCTTTATTATGGGAGAGTTGTTTTGTAATATCTTGATGTTTTACTCCCTCACGTTTTTTTAGTGTTAACGTAATACATGCAATCATAGCGACAAATAAAATAAGCCCCGACATTTGAAACGGTAGCATAAAGTTAGTGTAAAGCACGTTACCTATCGCTTTAGTATTTGAGATATTATTTGTTATGGCAAATGATATATCTGAGCTAAAATTAATGTTTTTAGTACCAAGTAAAATAATGATTACTAAATCGGCAAACATAATTAAAGCTATAAAAATACTTAAAGCTAGATTTGCTTTTAACTGCGTTATTGTCTTATCAAAATGCATATCTAGCATCATTATCACAAATAAGAATAATACTGCTACAGCTCCAACATAAATCACTATAAGAATCATAGCTAAAAATTCTGCTCCAAGCAAAATCATAAGTCCTGCACCGTTGATAAATGTAAAAATTAACCATAATACCGAATATACGGAATTTTTGCTTAAAACAACGCATAAGCTACTAATAGTTATTAATGTTGCAAATAAATAAAAAAATATGGGCATAAGTTATTTTTGTGTTTTTGAGTACGCTTGCATCGTTATCGATGTCATTCCCGCGTAGGCGGGAATCCAGCATAAAGCAAAATAAATCGAGCTTTTAATGTCAAAAATTTGTTGTATTTATAGTTTTTTCTGGATTCCCGCTTTCGCGGGAATGACATAACACATCAAACCAACAAAGCATTAGAAGAAAACTTCTCGATCATCGGAGTAAATAAGCTTCCTAGTTCTTTGCGTATTTCTTCTTTATTTTCTACTTTTTGACCTTCTTTACTTAAAGTTAGCTCGCCTTTTTCTACATGACCCAGTATAGCCTCAATGATTGCTTTTTTATCATGTTTACCGTCCATATATCTAAGTGCAAACTTCTCAAAGAAATTAACGCCGATCGGTTCATGTTTTAAATTTGTGACCCACATAGAAGGTGTATGGGTTGCTTGATGTATGACCATTTTTGTTGTTTTAGGCTTATCAAGCTCAGGGTTATTTCTATGTTTCTGATTTGTAATACTAATATAACCTTGTAGTACTAGCTTCATTGCATTATTTAAAAGCTCAGCTTTGATTTCGTTTAATTTAGTATTATGTAGCTTTTTATTAGCTTCAGCGGTTATTTTCTCAAAGCTTAACGGATTATTTAGATTTTCGCTGAAAGTATATAAAATAGCTTTCATATAAGGCGAACTAGTTGTTAAGTGAGAGTCTTTATTACCGTTTAAGAAGAATTTTAAATTTTCGGAAGCATTATTCAGGTCTACTTCTTTGAGTGGTTTTTCAGGCACTATATTAAAGATCATATTAAATTTCATTATATCATCATTGTTAATATTTCTATTAATTTTCACATCACTATGACATAGTAAAGTGGTTCTAAAACGACGATTCGTAATGAAATCCATATATTGTTCAGTTCTAACTATATCATTCACCGCTTTTAACTGCTCTACTACTTTCGGAGGCATATTACCGAGATACATAGTCGAAAGATTACAATCGGCTAAATATTGTAAATTGTGCTTTCTTGCTTCATTCATAAATTCATGGAAGTAGAATTGAGCATTTTCTTCTTCTAGATGATCATGACGTAAATAATGATCGGTTTGTTTAGCAAGTAGCCCTGATTCGGTTTTTAATACCTCTGCATAAGGAGTTTTAGAGTTTTCTAAGCTATCCTTAACAAATTCTAGTAACAATCTAGATTGAGCTATTCTATCATGGACATTTGCAAATGAGCTAGAATGATACATCATCATATCTCTGATAGTACGGACCATATTCCAGCCAGGGAGGGTATTATAGCTAATATATGCTATTCCATTTGAAATAAGGTTTTTATTACAAACTTCAAAAATTTTATCTCTAACGGTTCTTGGTACCCAAGAAATTACTCCATGGCAAATTATATAATCAAACTTACCGAAAGAATCATCAATATCGGTTATTGAACAATGATGGAACTCTATATTTTTTAATCCTAGTTCTTTAACATTTTTATTTGCTTCGTCAATTTGTACCTTAGACAAATCCACACCAACAAAATGAGCTTTTGGATAAAGAACTGCGTGTGGTATTAAATTACCGCCTGCTGCACAACCAAGCTCTAATATTTTTGCATTCTCGACTTCAGGAGCATTTACACCGAAAAGAGTTGCAAGTGTACTTAAGTGATCAGGAGTTGTAAGAGCATATGGATAGCTTTCATACGGCACTTCATCATAAGTGTTATGATTTGAAACCGCACCATTCAGAACAGGCTTGGTAGTTTTTGCTGTCTGATCATGACCGTTAGGGGTAGAAGAAGAGTTAGTAGCTTTTGGGGACATATTTGTTCCTTATATAGTTGATTTTGTATGTATCATAACGTCATTGCGAGGAGCGAAGCGACGTGGCAATCTTGTCAAATATCCTGAGATTGCTTCGTCAATTGTTAGGCAATTTCCTCACAATGACGTTGACGATGCTTTCATATGAATATTGCACAGAATTATTAAAATGGCAATCTATAAGTAAACCCTATGCCAAATTCCCCAACGGCTATAGTTTTTTTTATAGGATTTTCCGGCACGAATTGTCCTGTTTTCATATCAAGCGTATCATAATTAATCCTTACTCTATATGTCGTTTGTAATTTTGCGGTTGCATCAATACTTAAATTTGAAGTTACATCTTGTGAAATCCCAAGACCTGCTTGCCAAGCAACGCAATTTTTATGAGTTCTTCTTACTTTAAAATAATCACCATTTATAATACTCCACCTAGAGGAGGTAGGCTTAACTTTTATTTGTGCTATTCCGCCTCCAAGTATTACAAAAGGTGTGAAAGTTTTTATTTTTTCTAAATCATAAATAAGATTTAGCATATATATATTGGATAATACGGTAGTATTACCTGGGGTTTTATTAGTGAGACCATTACTTAAATTTTGCTGAGGTAATACGTAATGCAGACGATATTTAGGTTGATAAGTTGCTGAGAATTCAATAGCTATCTGTGGATATATTATATAGCCTATTTTTCCGCTATACATACTTGATTTTTTTAAAATTATTTCGGTATTTGAGTGTTTATGTCGGAATTTACTAACGATCGGTTCAACTATTCCGCCTTCTGCGCCTATATAGAACCCTGTTTCTTTTGCAAAAGCAATGTTATTAAAAATGATGATAGTAATAAAAAATAATTTTAGTAATTTAATCATTATCATTGCTTAAAAAATAAAAAAATATTATATATCCCATTTATTAATGGTCAATCATATTTTTTCTAATTATGGAAGCAATTATACCAAACAGTAATAAAGTAATAGTTACAGTGAGCGAAACATATGCCGGAATTGCTATATAATGATGAATAAATATTTTAAAGCCAATAAATATTAAAATTAAAGCCAAAGAATATTTTATATAACTGAAACGTTCTACAGTTTCTGCTACACAAAAGAATAATGCTCTAAGCCCTAAAATAGCAAAAATATTTGAAGTGTAAATTATATACACATCATGAGTAATTGCAAATATTGCCGGTATACTATCTATAGCAAAGACTAAATCTATTGCTTCTATCAGCATTAACGATATAAAAAGGGGAGTAAAATATAGTTTATTATTAAGTTTAACAACAAATTTATCCCCTTCAAGATTAGGGGTAATATTTAGATTTTTTATTATTGACTTGTAAATATAAGAATTGTGTATATCAAAAGTTTTATGTGATACATAGAAAGTTTTTATACCTGTAGCAATAAGTATTACGGCAAAAATATATAATAACCAGGCAAATTTATTTATAAGAATAATACCACCATAAATCATTATGGCTCTGAATATTATTACGCCTATTATACCAAAAAATAAAACACGATGTTGATATTTCCCGGGAATTTTAAAAAATTGGAAAATAATAGAGATAACAAAAATATTATCAAGTGACATAGCTTTCTCAATGAGAAAGCAAGTATAATATTCACGAGCATGATCTGCCCCTGTATTATAGTAAACATAGATACCGAATAAAGAAGTTATTACAAAATAGAAAAGACTAAAAAGTACGCTTTCTTTAAAGCCCACTACGGTATTTTTTTTGTGTACTATTCCCAAATCAAGAATCAGTAAAGCAGCGATTACCATATAAAAAATAATCCAACTCATTTATCTATCTCTTCATTTTATATTGCATGTGGAAATATAGCCCACCACTAAACATAACTCTTAGCTGGAATCTTATAATATTTTCTCCTTGTTTTAAATAAGGTTTGATATTAATAGGATTGCTTGCACTAATAGGTTGATTATTAACTTTAGCTTGTAATGCTTGACCTTGGTCATTTCCATAGTTACAGTACCTTTTCTCATCTAGAGAATCAACGTCAGTAGGAAGACTAAGTAGCTTTGTGCCATTGACATATATTAATGTGCAATCATCGTACCATAAATCTTCTACTCTAAAATACTCAATATCATCAATTATCGTATCTAAAGTTACTTTGAATTCTACAGTATGTAATATTGTATTGTCCGGTTCATTTGCTGCCTCTATCAATGCCCCATACTTTGGAAATGCCATAATGCTCCCCTGTTGTACCGGTTTTTTGTTGAAGATATAGTCACCTATTTTAGTTACCGGATTATAAGGGGTCTCAGGTAATTGACTTGATGGAAAGTCGTGATAACCAACTTTTATAGGCAATCCTGTAGATTCTCTACATCCGACATTTGGACCTAAAGGTTCGAATTCAACAACTTTTCTATCAAAATATGATAAACAATGGCGTTCTAAAGGTTTACTAGGATCAATAACTATCCAATTCATCGGGCATCTTCCTGTTGCAAGTTCTCCTATATCGCTTTCATCCCATTCTGCATTACCGTGGGTGCTACCGGAAGGAGCATCAGCTGTGCTAGGAATTTTAGCACAAGTAGGTACTAATATAGGAGCACAAAGATCTAGCTCTTGCCAAGTTTTATCTCGTACATCCTCAGTCTCAGCGTTATATGTCGGCTCCGGAGGATGGTTTTCATCTCCTGCTGTATATTTCACTGTATAATATTTAAAAGGATCATCTAATGGTACTAATGTTGGTCCTTTGTCAGGTCCTGGCTCAATTCTATCTTTATAATCCCTACTTAAAACACATACTGGAGTATTAGGGCTATTATTATTAGTATAGCAGTTACTTGGAGTATTATTTATATTGCAAGCATAAATAGTAATACCTTCCACTGTTTCTTTTAGAGTACAGCTACTTGTATTTATATCTTTGCTGCATAAACCAAGGTTTGGATATTTAAGGCTATATGTATTTTTAAAATTCTTACAATTTATAGTATTGTTGTTGTTTAGTTTAGCAAGTACACAATTTATCGAGTCATTATTATAACCTGGAATAGGTGATCCATCAGGTAAAGTATGAATCGGCATAGGATTACAATGTTGGACATTTTTCGGCATCAAGCAGGCATGCGTTCCACCTTGGATATATTTACCGTTTATATATTCCAAATATTTTAAATATACCGCACTTGAGTCAGGTTTTCCATTACTATCATAAGGTTCTTTATCGTCTTTATATTTACCGTGAATAGTCAACTGATTTAGAGCATTCTCTCCTGAAAACGGCATAGCAATATATTTATCATTTGTCGGATCTTTTGGCGGATCTTTAGGTATAAACGCAACAGCAGAACTATACTTATAACCTGCAAGCATTACTATACTTTCTGTGTCTGTGGGATTGGGAGGTGGAGGTCCGGCGTATGCTAACGGTGTTACAAGAGTGCTTGTTTCATTTATAATGTTAATAGTCCCATCTGTTTGTTTCTCTCTTACTTGCACTGAAGCAATGAATTGCGGTTTATAATAAGCATCGTTGGCATTGTTATTAGTACAGGTAATTCCGGCATATTGTCTTGAACATTCATAAGCAGCTAGACTATAAGAATGATTTACTCTCGGTACGCAATCTATTAAATTACCGGACTCAAATAAGCAAATATTATTAGGATTTTGCTTATCGTCTTCGGTATTACTAATAGAGACATAAAGTTTTCTATCTTTACCGTTATTGTCTTTTAGGGTAACATCTGTCTTTATAGGTAGTAAGCTATTTGTATCTTGCCCTTGTATCTTAGGAAACTTTACGCTTACATCCTTAAATTCGCCTATATTAACTCCCCATACTTTTTGGCAGGTAGTTGAACTAGAACTTGGACAGTCCGGTATATCCTCTATGTAATAATCGCTAGGTGTTTCTACATTTCCAATTTTCTGCGAATATACTATTCTAAATCCCTCATTACAACCGTTAGACGTAACACTACATGGCGTAGCAATTTCTGTATTAATACATGGAGTGCCTCCTGAAGTATTCTTACACGATTTAATTAAATCTTTAAAAGCCGTATTAGTATGAGTAATTTTTGCTGAAAGAAAATCTGTATTACGTGGTTCTACACAAGTCTTGAGATCAGAGGTAGAACTCGTGCACAGCGGAACAAGATTGCTAAAGCTAACACGTATGGTATTATTAACAATATTGTTGTTAACATTTGATACTACACAAGGCGGCACAGTTGAAGATTGTTTAAATACAGGTTTTCCTTTCTGAATATCCTCTGGGGTATTTTTTATGCTACATATATTATGAGCATTAGCATTAATACTAATATAATCTAAATTTGGGCAATATGGTGGTGGCAAAGGTCCTAAAGGTAATTGTACACAACCAAAAGAATAGCTATCTACAGAACCGTTTAATGATCCAAGTGCTTCAATAACTTTTATTATTAAACTCGGGAAAAAATTAAAAACCTCTCCTATTGCGTTAATTATTGATTTAAGTACTTTTATAAATTCTGAATCTTGATCTATCATACCAAGAAGCTGCCCTAATAAACTTGGTAAACTTGCTCCTTTTACCGTTTTAACTAAAAACTTTAATACTTTTGCAATAGGGCTAAGTTCGTTAGTTTGATGAAGAGGTTGACTATTAGGATTCCAGTCCATCGGATCAAGATGTACACCGGAATCTGAAACAAGGTTAACAAGTCCAGGGTCGCTATAAGCACAAAGTTTAGGAGATTTTAAAGTAACTATTTTGCCGTCTACACCGATTATCTTATTATCAGTTTCTGTATAACCGACTTTATTGAGATGTACTCCATCAGTATAACCTGGATCTGCAGGGGAAGGTATGGCGTTTATTCCGGGAGGTGGAGGCATATCCGGTACGGCAACTCTAGCACAGACTCTAGTTAGAGGCAGACCGTAACCTGTAGGCCATAATACACATTCTCCATTCCAATTTAAAGTAGAGTTTTCGTGCCAACAAGCTGCGGCATTACAGCTTTGAACTCTAATACGAATTTTTGGAGTAAAGTAACTACTATCAGGGGCTTCTTCCGCACATCTATTGAGTAAAAAACCGATAAATGTACCTGGGTAATCAAATTTTAATAAACAAGTATCATTATCGCGACCGTCGCTTTTATTCCAAGGAGGACATAATGTGTCTGGCTTAAAAGGTCCTCTTGTCACTTCATTTTTGCTGCCTCTATTCCAAGTTTCCATTCTATCGCTTTGTCCGCAATTACATGGATCGCTAAGACAATCGGCTATATCACCCCAAATAGATGCCTGCACATTAAATGAGAAAAATGAAAATAAGAAAAATAGTAAATATTTTTTTAACACTTTGCGTATTCTTTATGTTCGTTGTTTTGTTGTCATTGTGAGAAGGCATTGTCCGCATGGACCGATTTTCCGTCATTGCGAGCGACTGTAAGGAGCGTGGCAATCTCATGAAATTAAAACTAGATTGCAACAAAGCTTCGCTCCTCGCAAGGCATTGTTGCGTGGACCAATTTCACCTTTGTCATCCCGTGGCTTGACCACGGGATACTTGACCACGGGATACAGTTAAAAATACTAAAATTATTAGTATTTTTTATTATTTTTATGGACCCTGTGGACAAGCGGACAAGCCATGGGATGACACATTGGGTTTTATCGGTCCACGCAACAACGCCTCCTCGCAATGACGATTTGGGTATCCACACATGCAACACCGCCTCGCAATGACAATGGTTTTAGTAGCTATTCGCATCAGTCCGTATTTAACTCATTATATAGGTAATTAATCCAATTATCCGGAGGACCTTGGTGTTGTTCAAGTATTTTTTGATAAATATCCATTTCCTCTTGTCTGCTTGATAAAATACGGACAATTCCTATTAAAGCGGCAATACTTAATTCAGAAGCTATCGATTCATTATCCTTATTAATTAAGAACATTCTTGCAGAAAGTATTAGCTGTGATAATTTTCGTATGTCCGCTTCGCTTAAACCTAAAATTTTATCTAAATCTCCTATTTTCACGTCAGACGGTAGCATAATTTTAGTATTAATTAAATCAAACCAAGGTTTTATAGTATATTTTGGATATGACTTAAGATAAATAAAATTGAAATTACTGACGAAAACACCGTTATTTTGAGATAAATTATTATAGATTAAATTTATATTATCATAATAAACTTCAGGTCTGTAAAGTTTATCAAAATTATCGGCAGCAAATATTTTAGGTTTTGTGCCAACTAGGCTTAAATGATAAGTAAAAGCATAAATTACTGCTGCACTAATACTTTGGTGTTTCTTTAAATTATTATTAAATTGTTCTAAACATTTTCTCTCCATTGGGTAAAATTGTTTAGAAAACGGTTCATCAGACAGTTTATATAAATTGAACCCTATAACTTTCCCTTCTTCAATGTTAAGAGATGGTCCGTCAAATAATCCGAAATATAATTGTCCTTCGGTAAAAACTTTAAGTTTATCAAGTATTTGTATTCCTCCTTCCTGCTTAAAATCCTCTAATTTTAAAATATCGGAAAAAATACGTTCTTCTTTTTCAATTGATAAAATTTTATTTTTTAATTTCTCTAGAAAGGCTATTTCTATTTCGCTAAGAGGTGAAATATAATGACCGCTGATTAATTTTAAAAATTCTAAAATAAAGGCTTGTGATTTTTCTGTATCATCTACTAAAAATGGATTGATAATTTGTTTGTCTGGTTCTAACCATTTGCCTTCTATTGACTCGATAAAAATTTTAGAATCATTATTATTAGAGATATAAAGTATTGTTGGATCGTATTTAGTCGATTCTGATATTAGAAAGTTCAATAATACGGTTTTGCCAGTTTTTGCCGTACCAAAGATACAAGTATTACCTTTATTCGTTTTATCATGAAAATTCATGAAATATGGAGTACCTTTCTCGGTTCGCAGTAAAGTTATAGCCTTACCCCAAGGATTATATTGATTACCGAGTGTAGTATTATGAAGCGCGGTAAGAGAAGCAATATATTCTACGGGTAATGGTGACATTCTACGGATAAAGGCAAAATTAGCAGGTAACTGCGACCAAAATATTTGTTCAATATTAAGATCTTCTTTTACATGAATAATACCAAGTTTAAAAAGTTCGGTTGATGCTTTAGCTACGGCTGCATCTAGTTTATTTTCATCTTCTTCTATAACGGCAATTGAAATTTGCTGATTACAAAATTGAAAATCTAAATTAGCTGCATCAAGCTTATTAATCCCTTTATGATTAAGTAAAGTTGAGTCATTGGTAATTTTTAGAATATAATCTTGACCACGCAATTTGGATATTACTTGTTTTTTGCTAACAAAGTAAAATATTTCAGTTATTATTAATTCAATCGGTAACTGTAAAAATTTATCCAGTGTATTACCAGGAGTTTCTTGATATTCTTTTATAGATAGTAAAGAAGCAAATTTGTTATTTTTCTCATAATCCGTAACTACCATTTTATCGCCGCTAATTGTATAAATACTTCTACCTAGTGCATCGGATAAATCTATTATAGGTACCAAACAATCATTATTATTAAGGTTAGCTATTCGATTATATAAAAATAAAGGATTAGAAAAAACATTATCATTTTCAAATATTATACCAAGTTTCTCAGCACCGAATTCGTTTAAATCATTTAAAATATTATTAGTGATATTTTCTAGTTTTTGAAAAGCTGAATCTAAGTAGTTATTTTCAAAATCAGTAATTAATTTATTAGATAAAGAATTTATTAAAGAGTTAAAATTTTTGATGTCAACTTTAGTAGAATCATGTACTATAGATATATATAAAGTATTAACGAATTTATCATTCCAATGGTTTTTTCTTTGCCATAGTGCATGAATATTTGCTGGTAATAATTTTTTGTAAGGAGTGAAATCATCTAAATTTTGTTTTTCTCGTATTGTATGTAGCCAAAAAGCAAAATCATAATTGGTTATATTCTTTTTTATAGAAACTCTAACCATTTCACGTAAATTTTGTATGTTATCGCTTATTTTCTCTGAATTAATGCCGTGTATTTTTATAATTTGTAATAATTTACCGTCTTTGGTAAGTAAAGTATTTTCATTATAATGACATGCTATAGGTATAAAATTAGGAGCATTATAATTATATATATCTTTGTCCAATTTTCGTAAATCACTAAACACAAATAACCTGAATTTAAATTATTGTTTTGTATACTGTGTCACCCCATAGCTTGACCACGGTATCCAGCAAAAAACTTACAATACTAATTTTTAGTATTATAAACTGGACCCCGTGGTCAAGCCACGGGGTGACAACGGAAAAATCAACCCACGCAACCGCATCTTCTACCATACAGCGCCAATTTTCAAATTATTTAAGATATACTCGAATAAATGAATAGTAAGTAGACAAGTATATCACAAAACTTTACCTTATTATTTACATTTAATAAACAATTATTCACTATATGTAGTGATTTTTTGTAACCCTCCCATGTAATTTATCAAGATATCAGGTATAGTGATTGAGCCATCTTCATTCTGATAATATTCAAGTATTGCAACCATAGTTCTTCCGATAGGTAACCCTGAAGCATTTAAAGTATGGACTAAGGCAGTTTCGTTACTGCCGAATTCCTTATATCTTGCTTTCATTCTACGTGCTTGAAAATCTCCACAATTAGAACAGCTAGCAATTTCACGATATTGCTTTTGTCCCGGAAGCCACACTTCTATATCATAGGTTTTTTTTGCCGCAAATCCCATATCTCCGGTGCAAAGTAACATAACACGATAAGGAAGATCCAGTTTTTGTAAAATAGTCTCTGATGCATTAGTTATATATTCATGCTCATTTTTTGATTCTTCCGGGGGAGTAATAGATACTAGCTCAACTTTACCGAACTGATGTAATCTAATCATACCTCTTGTATCTCTACCGCTACTACCTGCTTCTGATCTAAAGCACGGGGTGTAAGCAACATAACGCATCGGTAATTTTTCCCTTGGTATAATAGTATCGGCGACTATATTTACTAAAGATACTTCTGCAGTTGGAATTAGTCTGTAACCATTTGTTGTTGCAAAAGACTCTTCGGCAAATTTAGGTAGTTGTCCTGAATTATACATAGCATTATCTCGAACTAATACTGGAGGTGACATCTCAAAGAAGTTAAACTCTTTAGTATGAACATCAATCATAAAGTTAATTAAAGCACGTTCTAACTTTGCTAAATCACCTTTTAACGTTACAAATCTAGCTCCAGAAATTTTAGCAGTTTGTTCAAAATCCATTAAATTTAATTTTGTACCTAGTTCAAAATGCTGTTTATTTAAAGCATTTGGATTTGTCTCTCCGTAAGTACGAACTAATTTATTCATACTTTCATCCATTCCGTAAGGTACTTCTTCGTCCGGAATATTAGGAAGCATATTTAATAGTTCATTTAATTCGTTATTGTTATTTAGATCCTGTGCAAGTTCTTCCAACTTCTCATTTATATGTTTGACATCTCTTTGTAGCCCCTCAAACTCTTCGCCGCTTTTAGAGGCCATATTACCTAAAATCTTTGATTTTACCTTACGTGCATGCTGCAATTCTTGAATTAAACTCGTAATTTTTCTTTTCTCTCCGTCGAGCATAGCAATTTTACTAGACATAGGTTCAATAAATCTTTGGCTAAGCTTTTCATCGAATAATTCTTGATTTTCTCTAATCCATTTGATATTTAACATTTAGTGTCCTCGGTTTTTCTATAAAATTACATATCATTATTGAAGTTTCATATAATAAAAGTAGCGGTATTGCAAGAGCAAACTGGCTTAAAATGTCAGGAGGCGTTAATATTCCTGCAATAATAAAGTTAATTACCACAGCAATGCGTCTTTTCTGCTTAAGTGTTTGTACCTTAACTATTTTGAGTATATTTAATATTATTATCATAATCGGCAGTTGAAAAGCAACTCCAAAAGCAATAATTAAATGAATAACTAAATTTAGATACTCGCTAATTCTTGCTTCTAAAACTATCGGTACTGTCATATCACGTTTTTCAAAACTAAGAAAAAAATTCCAAGCTTTTGGCATTACAAAGTAAAAAACAAAAATACTACCGCACCAAAATAAAATAGGCGACATAAAAAGAATAAAAGCGATAATTTTTTTTTCATGGTGATATAACCCTGGGTTGATAAATAAATAACACTCCAAAGCGATTATAGGTATAATAATAGTAAAAGCAGTAAAAGCTGCAAGTTTAATATAGGTAAAAAATGCTTCTGTAAGCCCTGTATAAATTATATTTCGTACCGTATCACCGCTTAGCTTAGCAAGCGGTTTTAATAAAAAACTATAAATATTGTCGCTAAAATAATAGCAAATAGCAAATATCATTATAAAAGCAGTAAATATTCTAAGCAGTCTTATTTTTAATTCTAATAAATGTTCTTGAAAACTATATAATTTCATAAAAATTCTGACTCTTCATTTCGCAGAAGTATACATATCAATATTATAAACCTTTTTTAATAATTGTCATATCTTTTTAGAAATATTCACAAAGTCTAGTTTCTTTCTATATATTTTATAAAATATCGGTATAAATAACATGCTAAACAGAGTATTACCTAAAAAGAATACAGACCAAGTAAGATATTTTGCACAAATACCGCCAAGGCTAGCTAGAATAATACGGCTAAGAGAGCTAAAAGATGCAATAATAGAATATTGTGTGGCAACAAATTCGCTATTACAAAGACTAGCAAAATAGATAGAGATAATAGTTCCTGCAAAGCCTGCACAAAAATTTTGTACTGTAACGGTTATTATAAATGTCCTTATATCATAGCCGATGGTCGCAAGAATCATAAACATAAGAGGTGACAATAATTGAATAACTCCGCCAATTAAGACACTATGAAATATACCTATTTTTGCAGCTAAAACTCCGCCTAAAGCTCCTCCGACTATCATGATTAATAACCCGTAAGCTTTGTAAATAACGGCAATTTCATGAGTAGTAAAACTTAAATCTATCAATAAAGGCGAACTCATAGCCATCGGTATGGAATCTGCAGCTTTATATAAAAAGACAAACAATATAATTAGCAATAAATATTGTTGTTCATTTTTTAAGGATATAATACTTTTTTTAATAACTTCAAAATATTGTTGTAATCCTATTAAATTATTAGCCGTATGACGTTTTTCTTTAGGTTTCGGTTCTTTGATACATAAGATTACTATAGGTCCAACTATAGTAATGAATAAAGCAAATTTATATACTGTATTCCAGCCGAAAATAATTGATAAATATAAAGCACCGACGCTGCCAAGTAACATACCTAAACGAAACCCTATGCTACTAAAGGTAAAAGCCATTGAAAGCTCTGCTTTAGATATAGGTCTCTCAATTCTATAGGCGTCAAGTACAATATCTTGCGTAGAACTGCAGAATGAAATAATAAATAAGATAATTGCAGTAATATATAAGTGATTACAAGGGCTTATGTTTAAGAACCCCGTCATCGCTAGGATTAAAAATATTTGTGATACCAATGCCCAGCCACGTCTGTGACCGAATTTAGAACATAAAAAAGGTATAGAGTATTTATCTATAAAAGGTGACCATATGACCTTTAAGCAATACGGAAAAGCAGCTAGTGATATCGAACCTATTATATCAGTGGTGTATTTTGCTTCGGATAATTGGTATGGAACCGTGAAAAAAATTAAATTAAACGTAAGACCGGAAATTAAGCCTAAAAGTAAAATACCGATTAAATATAATTTTTTGTACACAGAATATAACTATTTATAGTTCATTTTTAAGGAGTAAGGGGCTACTTTGGAAAATATTTTACCGACTACCGGTATTTTAGTTACAATAGTACTGATTAAGAAAAATGAAGGAATAACATTTCCTTTAACCGTAATTAATTGCTGCTTGGTATCAATATTACCTTTCATAGTAAAATCAAAGAACGGTCCATGTGCTTCCGTATCGAAAATTGTAATTATATTTCCTCTATAATTAAATTTACCGGTCATATCTTCAAATAAAATATTTTTATTATTAGTTATTGAACTAAGAAAACCGGGCAACGAAACAAAGGAAACAAGCCGTGTTAAAAAAGGAGTATCGACTACCGTAAAATGTTTTATAGAAAATTTGCCGTCTAATATCGGCACTATTTCTCCTTTTTTTACTTCATATCTTTTTGTATTTAAGTTGATGTTAATCTGACCGTTTTGCATAGTGGTATACATTCCAAGTCCCTGAAGCAATGCTCCGGCATTATCGGATGCAATTAGCCATTGTTCAAAAGTTTCTTTAGCGGTAAGCGACATCTTAACTTTTTTATTATCAATATTAGCGTTTAGAAAACCGGAGAAACACCGCACTTTATCACATTTAATTGCTAAATCAAGATTATCTAGAATTATATTATTCTTTAAAATGATTTTTGATATATTAGTTTTTAAATTAATATTACGTGTAGAATCGCCCTCTTTTTCTAAAAACTGCATCATATTAGCATTTGATAAATCTAATCCGCTGCCATAAAGTTCCGTATTAAGATTATGGTTATCTATGATTATTTTTCCTTTTAAATCCGTATGATTATGTTTAACAGAGGCTAGATTAATATTATAAATATTTTTCTTAATTAAGGCATGACCGTTAATTTTTAGATTATCCTGCCCTGAAAGGTTAAATTCAATATTGCTATCCAAATTTTTATCATTTAATTTAATATATAAATATAAATTAGCTTTTTTATGTAATTTTTTATGAATAGATACTTTATCTATATAAAATTCTAAATTATCAAGATTAGAATTAACGGTAATAAAACTCTCATTATTATGCTGTTTTTTATACTCAAAATTTAAAACGGTGCTGCCTGAAATTAATTTAAATACTCCAAATCTTTGATTATTTGCCGTAATATTACTTTTTATTTTAAGTAAACACTCATTATTTTTATCTGATATATCATGATCATAAGTAAAGCTGCTTGTATAATTATTAATTTTACCTTTACCGCTAATATTTAGTTTATTATCTTTAAAACTACCTTTGGCTTCACCGTTTTGTAATAGGATATTATTGTCTAAGGTGTTAAAAGAGATATTTGTTAATGTCGACAAAACATTATAGCTATTAGGGATATTTGGGCTAATAGGAATTATTAGCTCTATTATTGAATTTGCTGTTCCTGTGATTTGTTTAAGATCAATATTTTGAGTTTTAATATTTTGATATGCATCATTTGGAATAAAGGCAATTAAGTCGTTAATTTCACCTTTAGCAGTAGCATTAAAAACAAATTGCGATTTATCCGGTCCTTCCCATTTGAAAGTCATAATACCGTCTGAAACAACACTTTTACCGCTATATGCTTCATTAATTAGAAATTTTATTTCTGGTCCTGAAATGATTATATTAGTATCAACTTTAGTCAAAGGCGGTAAATCTGTATGATATTTATATTCAAAATTCGAGATATGTAAATTTGCTTTTAAATTATCTTCTACTAAAATATTTTTTTTAAAAAATTTTTTATCTAATTTAATATTTAATTCTCCGTTTTGGATGTAACCTTGTTTTATATGTGCTCGTAAATATGAGATTATAGGATTATCCGGAATAATTTTTTCGACTGTTTGATAAATTATTAAAGGCATATTTGCGGCAGCTGCACTTGCATCAATATTTTTATCGGTTATTATACCATTTAGTGATAAAAAAGCTTTGTCCCCAAATGTGAGTTTGCAATTAACGATCTTTGGATTATCTTTAGAATAGGTGGTTTTATATGAGCAAAAAGCATTTCCTAGAGGTAAGTCTGCTCCTTGCTCATCCGTTAAGATATCACTTTTTATTGAAGTTAGCCGTATGTCGGTTAAGGAATCTTTTTTAATTATATTTAACGAATAATCACCGGTTGTTGAAGTATTTATAATCTCTTCATAGTTATTTGAGATTATGGAAATTTTATTAATATTAAAATTAGCCTCTATTAACGAATTAGAGAAGAAATTTTTGAAATTAAAGAAAAGATTAAAATTGTTAATTTCTCCTTTAGCATTATCTATAAGCCTTAAGGAAATTTTATCTATGGATAATCGGTTTTCTTTAAATTCTAAATTATGTAGTACAGCCTTTATATCATTTTTACTTAAATAAAATTCAATTATTTTTTTCAAAGGTTCATTTAAGAGTCCTTTATTTACACTATAAACAGTTAGAGTTATAGCCAAAGATAATGCAATTAGAATTATAAAAATACTAATAAAGGTTTTTTTAATAAAATTCATTTGAGCTTGTAAATCTATTGAAATATGATAAAAGCTTTATATACTCGATGAACTTCAAAAATTGGCTACGTCATCCTACAAGTACTGCGGTACTCTAAGTATACGCGCCATTCCTCGTCTTGTGGATTTCTTGCTCTTTTTGAAGTTGATCTTCGTCTATACTACTCTTCATTTATTTGAGGTATACACTTGGAATATAACGTATAATTTAAAAATTTAATATAAAAATCATATAAAATTATGAATATTACATTTATCGGTAGCGGATATGTGGGATTAGTCTCAGGTATTATTATGAGCTATTTAGGCCATAATGTTACTTGTCTTGATAATGATGAGGTGAAAATATCCAAATTAAATAAGCAAATATTGCCGATTTATGAAGCTAAGCTTGATGAATATCTTAAGCAAGCTTTAGAAGCTAATAGGTTAAAATTTACAAATATTTATAATAATGCACTTCAAAATGCCGAGGCAATATTTATTACGGTCGGTACGCCTTCAAAAGAGTCGGGAGAAGCAGATTTAAAATATGTCTATGATGCTATTAATAAAGTTTCTAAGCATATAAATAAAGATTGTTTAATAGTCATAAAATCTACTGTTCCGCCTGGTAGTTGCATTAATATTATAACTTCTTTAAAATCACAAGGTTTTTCATTTAATGTTGCTTCTAATCCTGAGTTTTTAAGAGAGGGCAGTGCGGTAGAAAATTTTTTATATCCTGATCGTATAGTTATCGGTATACATAATAAAGAATCAGAGGAAATATTACGAAAAATTTATGCACCTTTAATAGAACAAGGAGCAAAGTTCGTGGTTACCGATTTCGTGACGAGTGAGCTTATTAAATATGCTTCAAATAGTTTTTTAGCTACCAAAATTGCTTTTATTAACGAAATGGCTGACTTATGCGAAAAAATTGGCGGTAATATTAAAGATTTATCTAAAGGTGTAGGACTTGATCAAAGAATCGGTCAAAATTTTTTAAATGCAGGTCCTGGTTTTGGTGGTTCATGTTTTCCAAAAGATATTCTAGCATTAAATAATCTTGTAGAAAATCATCATATCGATTGTCAGATTCTTAAGGCAGTAATGAAAAGTAATAAGCAGCGTCCAAGTAATATGGTAGATAAAATAGCTACTTTGTTAGACGGAGATTTAAAAGGTAAAAATATAGCAATTTTAGGCTTAACATACAAAGCAGGAACAGATGATGTTAGGGCAAGTCCTGCCATTGAAATTGTAAAGATCTTATTAAATAAAGATGTATATGTTAAAGCATTTGATCCTATTGGGCTTGAAAATGCTAAAAAGAATTTAGAACATAAAAATTTGCTATATTTAGATTTGGTAGCTGAAGCCTGTAAATCAGTAGATATTATAGTTATTGCAACTGAATGGTTAGAATTCAAAGAACTTAATTGGCACGGAATTTATGATTTAGTAAAATCCCCGATAATCATTGACCTTAGAAACATACTAGATAATGAAGCAATGAAAAAAATCGGTTTTAGATATTATGCAGTCGGGAGTAAGATGTAGCCTTGGTGTATGGAACGGAAAATATACTCGGTGTCATACTGCGGCTTGACCGCGGTATCAAAAAAAAATTAAAAAAGACTGGACCCCGTGGTCAAGCCACGGGGTGACACAGTGTCATGAAGACAATAAACTTTAACATTAATAAAAAATGCAACCTGAATTTATTCATTTAAGAACTCAAAGCTCTTATTCTTTTCTAGAAAGTGCATTAACGCTTGAGAAGATAGTAGAACTTGCTTCATCGAATAAAATGCCTGCTATTTGTTTGGCAGATAAGGGAAATTTATTTGGCTCGTTAGAATTTGCATTATACGCAGTAAAAAAAGGACTGCAGCCGATACATGGAGTTATTCTAAATATAAAATATGATGTAGATATTTTTGCTCAAATTTTGCTTATAGCTAAAGATGAAACCGGTTATAAAAATTTACTCAAACTATCAAGCCTTACTTTCACTAAAAATGATCGTAAGATATGCGATCATATTACTTTTGAAGATTTAATCGAATATCAAGAAGGGCTAATAGCATTATGTTGTTATACTGACGGTATTGTCGGAAAATGCTTACTAGCTCATGAGCAAGAACAAGCGATGTTGTTTGCCCGCACTCTACAGGAAATCTTAGGAGATCGTTTTTATTTTGAGATTATGAGGCACGATCTGCCGGAAGAACAGTTTATTGAGGATAGTTATATTAAGATAGCTTCGGAATTATCTATTCCGCTTGTTGCTACTAATAAAGTTTTGTTTAGCGAAAAAAGCATGCATGATGCACATGATGTGCTGTTATGTATATCAGCCGGTGTTACTAAAGAATATCCTGATCGTAAAACAGTTAGTGAAAATTGTTATTTTAAGTCACCGCATGAGATGAGAGAGCTTTTTTCTGATCTACCTAATGCCATACAAAATACTGTGAATTTAAGAGAGCGTTGTTATTTTGCAGCACATGCAAACCCGCCGATGCTGCCTAATTTTGCTACCAAAGATATTAGTGAAACGGATTTAATTAGAAAAGATGCAAAAGAAGGGTTGCGTGCAAGGCTTGCTACAAAGTTTAAATCTGAAAATATTTCATTAGAGAATCAAGAAGAATTGAAAACCGAATATTTTGATCGTCTTAATTATGAGCTGGATATTATCTGTAATATGAATTTTGCCGGTTATTTTTTGATTGTATCCGATTTTATTAAATGGAGTAAAAAAGAGGGGATTTTAGTTGGACCGGGTAGAGGTTCGGGAGCAGGCTCGGTTGTTGCTTGGAGCTTGCTTATTACTGATCTCGATCCGATTAAATTCGGCTTATTATTTGAAAGATTTTTAAATCCCGAACGTATTTCGATGCCTGACTTCGATATTGATTTTTGTCAAGAAAGACGTGAGGAGGTGATTAATTACGTACGTTCTAAATACGGCAATAATCGAGTAGGGCAGATTATAACTTTTGGTAAAATGCAGGCAAAGGCTGTAATTAAGGATATTGCTCGTGTGCTTAGTTTACCTTATAAATTCGCTGATTATCTAACGGAGCTTGTACCTTTTAGTGCGGTTAATCCCGTTACACTTGAACAGGCGATGCGTGAAGTTCCGGAGCTTGCAAATGCCGCTAAAGGTAATGGGCTGTATAATTTGGAGGGTGAAGCGGAGTTAATTAAGCTAGTGCTTGATACTTCGTTAATTCTTGAGGGATTACATAGGCATTCCTCAACTCATGCTGCAGGAATCGTAATAGCAGGTACTGATTTAGTCGATATAGTACCGGTATATAAAGATGCTAATTCCGATATGCTGGTAGTCGGTTATTCTATGAAATATTCCGAAATTGCCGGTTTAATTAAATTTGATTTTTTAGGACTGCAAACCCTAACGGTTATTACCGATTGTAAGAAACTACTTAAAGAGCAAGGAATAGAAGTAGATTTTAACAATATGACCTTTGATGATAATAAGACTTATCAAATGTTGTGTAAAGGTAAAGGAGTCGGCGTTTTTCAATTTGAAAGTATTGGGATGAAAGATGCACTTAGACGCCTTAAACCTGATTCTATACATGATTTGATAGCTCTTGGGGCTTTATATCGTCCGGGTCCTATGGAAAATATCCCTACCTATATAGCTTGTAAGCATAAATTACAACAGCCTGATTATTTACATGAGCTATTAAAGCCAATCTTAGAAGAAACTTACGGAGTGGTGATATATCAGGAGCAGGTACAAAGAATTGCTCAGATTCTTGCCGGTTATACCCTAGGAGCTGCTGATTTGCTTCGTAGAGCAATGGGTAAGAAGATAAAGAAAGAAATGGAGGAGCAGGAAGAAATCTTCGTTAAAGGAGCGATTGCTAATAATATTTCGGAATCTCAAGCTAAATCCATTTTTGCAACTGTGGCTAAATTTGCCGGTTACGGTTTTAATAAAGCACATGCTGCGGCTTATGGTGTTATTTCATACCAAACTGCTTATCTTAAAGCTAATTATTCGGTTGAGTTTTTAGTAGCATGTTTAAACCTTGAATTAAATAATCATGATAAAATTAATTTATTTTTACAAGAAGCAAAAGATAGCGGTATAAAAATTATTGCTCCTAATATTAATATTTCTGAAGGGTATTTTACAACTTGTCATTTCGGCAGTTCTCCATGTCATCCTCGTGTAGGCGGGGATCTAGAAAAAATGAGTGCAATGAAAATGGATTCCCGCTTTTGCGGGAATGACATAGAAGGTACCGGATATGACAAAGAAGAAAGTGCAATAATCTTCGCTTTAGGTGCTATTAAGGGAGTTACGCCAAATTTCGGTAAGTTAGTAACAGATGAGCGAAAGGCAAGAGGAGCCTTTAAATCAATTACTGATTTTATTGAACGATTACCGCCAAAGTCTATTAACAGTAAATTACTGGAAAATTTAATTAAATCTGGCTGCTTTGATGAGCTACATGATAATCGATTGCAATTGTTTTCAAGTATTTCAAAGTTGCTTGCTTATTCAACTTCATATCACGAAGAGCAGGAGTCTAATCAATTTAGCTTCATTAAAGTTTCTAGTTTAAGTCCAACTATTTTAGTATCAAGTGATTATGCCGATAAAAATACTTTAGCCTTTTATGAATTTGAGTCTATGGGTTTATTTATCTCTAATCATCCTCTTACGGAATATCAAGAAATATTTAGTCGTTTAAATATTTTAAATACTGCGGATTTGCATAATAATTTACCTGAAGGTACTAACCGAGTAAATCTTGCCGGTGTGATACAAAAAAAGGATTCTCGTATGTCGGCAAGAGGCAGATTCGTGACACTTGTGCTTTCCGATCCTGAGAATATCTTTGAACTTAGTATTTTTAGCGAAGAAGTCTTAAAAGATTATGTACATTTACTCGATGTTAAAAGTTTGGTAGTGGTTAATTGTGATATAGTTAAAGATGAAGGAGGAATAAAACTAACGGCAAAAAGCTTTTCATCAATTGAGGATGCAATTAATAATAAACAATTTGAGTTACAGCTTTATCCCAAAAATTATGAAGAATTAGAGCAGATAGTAACCTTACTTGCAGCTCGCACTAATAACGGAGATCAGAGTAATGCTAAAGCTACAATCTATTTACAAAGTGAAGATGTAAAGAATTTTGTAGCAAAAATTACATTATCTGAAAAGCTTTTTCTCCAAGGGCAAGATTTTGAGATTTTAACAGGATATAGTAAATAGTGTTGTTGCTCGGCTTTTTCTGTCATTTCTGCGAGACATTATTGTGTGATTCTTGAAAAACGCTCCGTTGTCATACCGTTGCTTGACCACGGTATCCAGAAAAAATTTAAAATACTAACAATTTGAGTATTTTTAACTGGATCCCGTGGTCAAGCAACGGGGGGGGGTGGACAGAGATAAAGTTGATCCATGCAGTCTACGACTGCTCGCAATGACTGGGTGGTATACACGCAACAATGCCTCGCAAGAATGACGTAGAAACCTTGAGTCAATTTTTTATAGGCAATACCTGAATTGACGGTAAAATAAATATATAATTGAGTAATATTCTTTGATATTGTTTTACCGCTAAATACTACATTATTATTTTTATTATCGATAAGCTCCATATATTTTGTTAGTCGATGTTTGTCTGCTATTAACTTTGCTTCTTTTTCTAAATTGATATTTTCTCAAGATTTGGATCTTTAATTAATGCTTTAAAATAATTACTTATGGATTTTAATCTCAATTTTCCCGTTAATTTGCTTAAATACTTATAAAATTTGTTTTTTATAGTTTGTTTTTTAGGATCTGAGTTTTGGTTGAATATATTATCGGTTTTAACTTCTTGTTTTTTTATCGTCTACTACTTGCGTAATCAGGTAGATTTTTATTAGCTTCAGTTATTAGTTCATTTACTAAATTTTGTTTTTCTTCTTTAAGTACAGCGTCATGCAAAAAGCTTGATACAGGTGAATTTTTTGAGTGTATTGTATCCAAGTTAAGATTAGTAGTTTCTTGTTTTTCTAAGTTCGGGAGCGGTATATTAATATGCTCGTTTTTTGTTTCTATAGGTGAGTCTATTAATTTATTCTCTCCAAAAATATCTAGCGTTTCTTGCGTAAATTCATCTACTAATTTTTGAGCCTGTATAGGTGTTATTTCTTCATTAAATTTATTTTCACTATAATCTTTAACTACTTGAGTGATTTCTTTAGACGCTTTTGTTTCCAGTATGGTCATTTTGTATTTTTATGCCATATCTTTTATGAAATCATTCAATTTCTTATGTTCTTCCGATAGCTCTAGCGGTTTAAGGTTAGTATTACTTTGTTGCATTTACCGGAAAATCTCTATAGATGGCCGGCTTTCTATTTTTGCTTGTATTTGTGCTTTGATAAGTATATTTACATCTTTATCATTTAAGCATTTTTCTGATAGTTCTTTAATGATTTGTTCTTTATTAGATTTATATAATCTATAATTTTCTAAAACTGTTTTTGAGGGAGCTATTTTGTATTCTTCAAAACAAGTTTGAATATGGTTTATGACAGGCTTTAAAAGATCCTCGGTAATAGGTAAATCAGTATCCTTATAGGGAAACACAACATAGTAGGTAAAAAATCTACTAGATCAATCTTGATATACTTTAAATTAGATTCTTCAGAGATTCTTCAGCAACGTTATTAAATAACTTTTCCTTCGTGCTTGGTGTATGCCCTTCATTATAAAAAAAAGCATCAAAATGATTAGTAGCTGAATTGTCAATATCTTTTTGGAATTGATTTTGATGAGTTGTATTTGAGATACTTGATTTTGTGTAATAAAATCAAGTATCTCACGAAATTCTGAATCTGGTATATTGTCTCTTAAAGCTTCTCTTATTGATCTGCTGCTACAATTCCCTAAAATTTGTCCAGTAACTGTTCTTCTTGAATCATCTGTTGGGTTAATAAGTTTCTCCGATTTGCACTTGTTAATTTCGTTATTATGAGCTTTTATTGCTTCTAGTGCATTTATAGATAATATATTATCTTTTATTTCTTTATCTGTTTGATTTTTAAGTTCATACTTAATGGAGCTGAATTTTGCTTTACTTCTTGCTTCTATTGTTTCATTTATTTTAGATAATTGATCTTGTGGTGTTTGATTTAGCTTTGAATTATCTGCTCTTACTCCAGCACCAGCATTATATATAATATGATAATTTTTTCCGTTTTCTTTAGAATATTTTATAACATTTGCATGTAATCCTGTATTAGTAGGAGCATTAGAATATGATAAATATGCTTCTCCGGTTTTTTACAGTTTATCATATATTTCATCTGTAGTTTTTTCTAAAAATTTTTTTAACTCTGCGGGTGGTAATTTATTTGAGCTAGTTAAATGACGTGCTGAAAAGGATTGCTTATAAATCTCATCTAAGCCATTCATAAAATGGTCTAATTTTTTATCTGTATTTTCGTCAGGATATAAAACCTTATAAGCTCCAAGTAAGGCTTTATAACCGCTAGCCGTTATAAAATGAGCTGAGCCTAAATTATAATCTTTTGTGGATTTATCATAGGTACGGGCACCATCAAGCATTTCGCGGTACTGAGTTGCTTTCGCTTCATACTCATATTCCCGTATGTTATTTAAGGTTTGAGTGATATTTTCATAATGCTCTCTCAGCTTATTTTGATTATTCTCTTTTAGAGCAGTATTTGTAAGTTCATTATCATAATTTTCTAAGTTACTGAACTTTCTATCATTATTTATATTCTTAGCTATATTTTCAACTAATATGTATTACGAATAAATAAATGTCAATAAATTATACTCGATGAACTTGTAAAATTGGCTGTGTCGTCTTTGTAAGACATTGAATGTTCTGTACGCCCTGCTCCTCGGCTTACAAACTCTTTGCTATTTTTCAAGTTGATCTTCGTATACCAACTCTTCATTTCACTTTGGGGTATACTCACTTCAATATATCTATTTTATCTAATTGCTCCCATGTAAAATCTGCGTCTTCACGGCCGAAATGACCGTAAGCAGCCGTTTTTTGATAGCATGGAGTGCGCAGTTTAAGATGTTTAATTTTTACCAGGACGCATATAAAAATGTTGCGTTATTAGTTTAGTAATTTGTGCGTTGCTTAATTTGTTAGTACCGAAAGTTTTAGCGTACACAGATACGGGAGCAGCAACACCGATTGCATAAGATATTTGTATCTCACATCGATCGGCAAGTCCTGCTCCTACTATATTCTTAGCAATATAGCGCGCCATATAAGCAGCAGACCTATCTATTTTGGTTGGGTCTTTTCCTGAAAAACAACCGCCAGCCGTGTCTTGCCATGCCTCCATAGCTGTCCACGATAATTTTCCTACCGGTTAAACCGCAATCGGCAACAGGAGTGCCTATAATAAACCTACCTGTCGGGTTAATTAAGTATTTAGTGTCTTTATTTAGCCAACTGCTTGGTAAGGTAGGTTTAATGATTTCTTCTATTACTGCTTCAATAAGATCTTTTTGTTGTATTTCCGGATGATGCTGAGTTGATAAAACTACTGCATCAATGGCAACAGGTTTGTTATTTTCATATCATAACGTGACTTGTGATTTTGCATCTGGTCTAAGCCAAGGCAAGACATGTTGTTTACGTAAATATGCTTGTCTTCTCACTAAAAGATGAGCGTAGTAAATCGGTGCAGGCATTATATCTGTTTCATTACAGGCATAACCGAAAACCATACCCTGGTCTCCCGCACCTATTACATCGTCATTTGCATTGTCAACGCCCATAGCTATATCGGGCGATTATTTAATGATGGATGAAATTACGGCACAACAGCTACTGTCAAATCCATAATTTGGATTATTATAGCTGATTTCTTGTATCTTGCTACGTACTATTTGCTCAATATCCACATAGGTACTAGTAGTAATTTCGCCACCCACTAGAACTAGACCGGCTGTTACAAATGTTTCACAGGCAACACGACCACTAGGGTCATGCTTTAGAATTTCATCAAGTACTGTATCTGAAATTTGATCAGCAATTTTGTCTGGATGTCCCTCAGAAACTGATTCAGATGTGAATATAAAATTTTTCATACATTATGCTCCTTTTTAAAATAGTTGATGCAAACAACCTCTTATATTTTTATAAATTCGTTTAAAGATTTTTTAACTATACCGTTTAAAGTATAGCCGTGTTGCATCGCATATAAGCATACTCTTTATGTAGTGCAGGCTCAATTCTTACATTAACACTACCGTTAAAAGGTTTATCGGGTATTTTACGACTATATTACAATCTTCTAGATAACTATCTATAGCTTCTTGAAATGACTTTATTAAAGTTTTAGCGTCGGATACTTCATAGCTTATCGAATCTCTTATAAAGTCTACTTTACCGAAAAATAGTTCTTCGTAAGCATTAAAATGTACTGATCCTAAATAACCTTTATAGTTCATCAAATCATTTTTTATCAAATTTTAGTGTACTTGATGATTTTGATGTCATTCCTAGCTCAAAGCGGCGTTGTTGCGTGGACCGGTTTTCCGTCATTGCGAGAAGAATTACGTAGTAATTCGATGAAGCAATTCAGTAAAAAATTCTGATTTACAGAATTTTTTAATTATTTTTCTGGGTTGCCGCGTCGCTTTGCTCCTCGCAATGATGGCTAGAGTATCCACGCAACCATACGCGTCAAGTTAAGGGATGTTTATAAGTTTAAGAGAAGATAAAGTAGATTTTTTTGTTTTCCTATATTTATCTTTTAAGCAAAAACTTACCCAAGCTATTCGTAAATTTTTAAAGAAGTTT
>NZ_BAABMM010000017.1:0-35198 GCF_045865205.1 Candidatus Rickettsia kedanie
TACAGTGCTAATACTTATACTCTTCACTTCCCTTTTTAAATATCATTTTTTCTAGCTAACAGAGTTGCAATTAGCAAATTCCTTGCAAATTGCTTACTTACTTTCCTTAACTTGACGCGTATGATCCACGCAACAATGCCAACAAGCCTTGACACAGTTTTTTATATAATTCAATGAATTTCCATCCAGTTATTACCTGCTCTAATTTCGGTTATAATCGGTACATCCATATTAGTAGAGTTTTCCATGATTTTTTTGATAATAGGCGTTACGAGTTCTACTTCATCCTCTGGCACTTCAAATAGTAATTCATCATGAATTTGCAGTACTAATCTGGTTTTAAGCTTATTTTTTTCTATTTCTTGATCTAGATTGATCATAGCAATTTTAATTATATCGGCATTAGTTCCTTGAATAGGAGCATTAATAGCTGCACGTTCTGCAAATTGTTTAAGCTTTTTATCATGAATTAGAGGTACAAAACATTTTCTGCCAAAGAAATTTATGACATAGCCGTTGCTACTTGCAAAAGCTTTTGTTTGCTCCATATATTCTTGTACTCCTTTATATTCGGCAAAATATTTCTTGATATATTTGGATGCTTCGTTGTTACTAACGTTTAATTGCTTAGCAAGCCCAAAAGCACTTATACCGTAAATAATACCAAAATTTATAGCTTTTGCTTTACGTCTATGTTCACTAGTTAGTTCATGTTTTTGCAAGTTAAAGACTTGACAAGCCGTTTGAGTATGGATATCGTCTTTATTAATAAATGCTTGTTTTAGTGTATCTATATTTGCGATATGGCTTAATATTCTAAGCTCAATTTGAGAATAATCTGCAGATATTAATTTATAGCCTTCTTCAGCAATAAAAGCTTGTCTGATTTTATTCCCCTCACTAGAGCGGATAGGTATGTTTTGCAGATTAGGTTCTTGTGAGCTAAGTCTTCCTGTAGTGGTAGAAGTTTGTAAAAATGTCGTATGTACTCGCCTCGTTATATTATCTATCTGTTTCAGCAAACTATCGGTGTAGGTATTCTTGAATTTTGTAAGTTGCCGCCATCTTAATAATAAATCTGCAATATTATATCCATGTTCACTAAGTTTTGCGAGTGTTTCAGCACCTGTTGAGTAAGAGCTTGCTTTAGCCGCAGCTTTACCAAAAGGTAATTGCATTTTTTCAAATAAAATCTCACCTAGTTGTTTTGGTGAGCCGATATTAAATTTAGTTCCACTAAGAGCAAAAATTTCTTCTTCAAGTATAGCTATTTCTGCTCCAAACTCAGCAGATAACTGATTTAGACAATTTGCATCTACTTTTATACCTGTTGTCTCCATTTTATCTAAGATAAAACAAATAGGTAAATCAATGTCGCTATACAGTCTAAAGGCTTTATTATCTTTAAGTTCTAATATAGTTTGCTTATAAAGTGAGATAAAATTTGCTACTATTCTTGCTGATTCATTTATTATATTATCCTCTTTTAAAGCTTCTTCAAATAAATTTTTCTGTGATAAACCGGCAGATAACGCATATTGCATTAGTTCTAAATCCTCTATAGCCGTAATTTTATTAGATTGGTTTGCATAAAATTTAAGCAGAGGTTTAAGAGAGTAGGTAATTTTTTTTATGGATTTATCGGTTAGTAAATTAAAGATTATATCTAAAAACCAGTCGTTATTATTATAAGAAAATAAATCATTAGAAGTATTAGATATTTTAATAATATAGCTTTGGTTTTGCAGTGATAAAATAAAAGCAAGATTATCTCCTTTATGCTGCAGTAAATATATCCCGAATATTCCTATTTTTTCAGCTTCTTTAGCAAAATTCGCAAGCTCGCCGGCATTATTGATTTCTTTTGCTTCAGTTACTTTATTATCTACTATCTCTTTGTGATCATTAATTTTAATATCAAATAAATTTTCTGCTCTTTTATATAAAGATTTAAAACCGTATTTCTGTAAAAATTCTGTTAATTTATCACTATTTGGAGGTAACCATTCTAAATTATTCAGCTGAAAATCTAAATCAATGTTAGAATCAAGTCCGATTAACTGCCATGAAATTAATGCAGCTTCCTTAGAATTTTGTAAAGTTTCACGTTGTTTTACGCTTGAGACTTGGTCTAAAGAGTTAAATATATTCTCTACAGAACCAAATTGTGTTATAAGACTACTTGCCGTTTTCGGTCCAATGGACGGTACGCCTGGAATATTATCCGATCTATCGCCTATTAAAGCCATCACTTCACGTAATTTATCCGAAGTAGTACTGAATTTTTTAACAACATCATCCTCTGTAATATATTTTCCTTTTAGAGGATCATATATTTTGATGTTCTCACTCATTAACTGTAATAAATCTTTATCGGAAGAGATGACAACTACATCTTCGCCGAGTGCGGCTGTTTTAGCGGCAAAGGTTGCAATAATGTCATCGGCTTCATAGCCGTTTTTTTCTAGAATAGGCAAGTTTAAGTTACTAGCGACATCCCGAACTAAGGGTAATTGTACGACTAAATCCTCAGGTGGAGACGGGCGGTTAGCTTTATATTCAGGATAAATATGATGGCGGAAATTGTTCCCGCCGCTGTCAAATACTACAGCGACATGTTTAGGCTTAAAGTCGCTCAGCAATTTTAGGAGCATTGAAGCGAAGCCGTAAAGAGCACCGACAGGCTCACCTTTCGGCGAAGTTAAAGGTTGTTGTGCATAATAGGCTCTAAAAACAAATCCGTATCCATCTATGAGCAATAAAGTATTTTTTTGAGTCATTTCGTGATTTTATTTTTAATTCTATCGTCATTGCGAGTGGATATTGCCTGCGTGGTTCGTCTTTCCGTCATTGCGAGGAAATTATGAAATAATTGACTAAGCAATATCAGGCGTTTATTATGACTTGTATGGGATTGCCGTGCAGCCCTACGGCTGCCCGCAATGATGGCTCGGTACCCACGTAGCAAAACCTCACAACCCCACTAGACTTTTAGCGAAATCATGTCGGTTGAATATTTTTAAGTCTTCTATCTTCTCACCTATACCGATAAAGTATACAGGTAGATTAAATTTCTGTACCACTCCGACAAGCACTCCGGCTTTAGCACTACCGTCGAGTTTAGTCACGATAAGCCCTGTCAAATTAGTAGTATTATTAAAATGCTCGATTTGGTTATAAGTATTTTGTCCTGTAATAGCATCAATTACTAAAATGCTATGAGTAGGAGCATTCCCGTCTAGTTTTTTTATAACTTTTACAATCTTAGACAGTTCATCCATCAAATTTTTCTTATTATGAAGCCTACCTGCCGTGTCAATAAAAAGCATATCGATATTTTGTTTTATCGACTCTTCCATAGCATGGTAAGCAACACTCGCAGGGTCAGCTGATTCTTCACCGGTAATAAGTAGTGCATTTGCTCTATCTACCCAACTGCTTAGCTGATTCACGGCAGCCGCTCTAAAAGTATCACAGGCCGCAACCGCTACTTTTTTCCCTTGTGCTGAGTACATGGCAGCAAGCTTACCTATAGTGGTGGTTTTACCTGCTCCATTAACACCGCAAACTAAAATTACGTTTAATTTATTTTCGTTTAGTGTAAAAGGAATTTCTGATTTTGATAGCTGCTGCTCTATTAATTCAGCTAGGGTTTCTTTTACTGTATCACTATCTATTTCTTTGTCAAATTTTACCTTTTTAAGCTCTTCAATAATATTAGTTACTACCGAAACGCTCATATCACTTGCAATAAGTAGTTCTTCAAGCTCTTCTAAAGTTTCTGTATCTAATTTTTTCTTGTAAAATATTTTGTCGATACCTTCCGATATTTTATTAGAAGTTTTAGATAAACTTTGTTTTAATTTACTAAATATCGAAATCATATTAGATAGTTTTTGTTTTATAATGATGTCATTCCCGCGTAGGCGGGAATCCAGTAAAACCTATAAAAACTTGTTTTTATAGGTTTATCAAGTATTATTTTAGAATAATTTATTATGGATTCCTGCTTTCGCAGGAATGACATAGTAAGCAATGGTGACTAAGTTACTTATCTCTTCTTCTTATTCTTGCTTTTGTTTTTATTTCCGTCAGTAGTTTTATTGAATCTCCCTAAATTTTTAACAAATTTTTGTAGTCCGTTAAGTTCCGTTCCATATGTCCTAGTATATTCACGTACTGTTTCTATATCTTGTCTATGAGAATCATCTATTACTACTACTGCCTGCATAGCATTATTAGCATCAAACGTAATTTTTACTATCTTCTGCTTTTCAATTTTTGGATTGAGCCAAGCTCTTTGAGACATCACTCTTTCAACATAATACCAGGTATTTTGGGAATATTCCGGTACCATAGTAGGTGTACCTATTAACTCTACGACTTCTGTTTTATTTAGTTTTTTAGACTCTAATTTTACAAGTGCCGAATCATCTATGGATTGTCCTCTATTTTCGATAGTTTTGCAGCCGCTTAAGGAAAAAAAAGCTAATATACTAAAAATGTATGTTATAAAAATTTTCATAAGTTTAATTTTATCTAGATTTTATTACAAGATTATAATATACTGCTTCACTAATTTGACAAATACTTTTTAATTTATATTTAGAGAGGCTAATAATGGCAGTTCCAAAGAAGAAAATATCAAAATCAAGACGTAATATGAGACGTTCACATTTAGCACTTGGCAAAGTTAACGTAATAGTTGACTTGCAAACCGGTGAATATAAACTTCCGCATCACGTTTCTTTAGTCGACGGTACTTATAATAATCGTCAAGTAGTAACAAAGAGAATTGAAACTGAAGAAGAAGTAGCCTAAAGATTTTATGACCTGTAAAATTATTGGTTGCGGCGGGTATCTTCCTTCAAAAATAGTTAGTAATGACGAGCTTGCAAAATTTGTAGAGACTAACGATGAATGGATTAGAACAAGAAGTGGCATCTCACAGCGTCATATAGCAGACGATAATGAATATACTTCCCATCTTGCTTTAAAATCAGCTGAAAAAGCTATAGCAGATGCGAGGGTGTCGGCAAATGATATTGATTTAATTATTACATGTACTACTACTTCCGATAATAGTTTTCCTTCTGTTGCTACTAAACTACAGGGCTATCTTGGTTTAACTAATATACCCTCTTTTGATTTACAAGCAGTATGTGCCGGCTTTGTTTATGGTTTACAAGTAGCAAATTCTCTTATTGCGTCCGGTAAATATAAAACTATTTTGCTTATAGGAGCCGAGAAAATGACCTCGCTGTTAGATTGGCATGACCGGTCTACTTGTGTTTTATTCGGTGATGGAGCAGGTAGCGTAATATTACAGCGTAGTAGTGATGATTCCGGATTAATAGATAGTAATATCTTTTCAAGCGGGGCTGATTATGAAATATTATACACAAGCGGTGGTGTAAGCATGAACGGTACTAGCGGGACAATAATGATGCAAGGTCAAAAATTATTTCGTCATGCAATAGAAAAAATGCAACAATCTATAGAAGATTTACTGCATGCTAATCAATTCAGTGTAAGCGGTATTGATTATTTTATACCTCATCAAGCAAATATCCGTATTATAAATAAACTCGCTGAACTATTAAATATAGAAGAGCATAAAGTAGTGAAAACCGTAGAAAAACACGCTAACTGCTCTGCTGCTTCTATTCCGCTTGCTTTAAGTACTCTCAAAGCATCAGGCAAAATAAAAAAAGGTGATATTCTACTATTTTCAGCTATCGGTGCAGGTTTAACTTGGGGCAGTGCATTAATTAGATGGTGAATATACTCGTTTTATTTCAAAAATTGTCGTCGTTGTTTAATATTTCTTGATCCTCACATATTATATATTTATATGTACGCTGCCAGTGATAAGCTTCAAAATCGATTCCTCTTTCCTACATTAAACTGCATTTATCTATTTATCCAAAGTATCTACTTGTATTATAAAAATGATATTTTTACCACATTTATTCATGAGTAATTGCATTTTATAATATTTTAGCCTTTAAACTAATAAAATAATGATATATACTAATTCACATAGCTTTTGGTTAGTTGAGTTTTGTAACTAGCTAGAATGAATGCAATATTAATAAATTATAATCTCAAGGAGTTTAATTATGAAAACAAAAATTACATTAGCTTTTCTTGCATTATTTGTGCTTGCAGGGTGTAATACAACAAAAAGAACACCACAAATGGATGGTATAGTGAATCAAGGTGAAGAAACATCATTAATGAAAGATTTCGAGAAACATGCAGGTAATGCTGTATGGTTTGCTTTTGATAGTTCGTCTTTATCTCCAAAAGCTAAAGAAGAACTAGAAAGACAAGCTTGCTGGTTATCAAAGCATCCTGAAGTAAAAGCTACTGTTGAAGGACATTGTGATGAAAGAGGTACCAGAGAATATAACTTAGGTTTAGGTGAAAGAAGAGCAGAAGCAGCGAAAAAATTCTTAGCTCATAAGGGAATCGACCATAGCAGATTAAATACAATCTCTTATGGTAAAGATAGACCTGCTATGATGGGTAATACTGAAGAGGCTTTTGCTTATAATCGTAGAGTTGTAACAGTTGTACATCACTAAAATTATTTACTGATTATAGTATCCTAGAAGTTCGAGTTTACTACTCGGCTTTTTTTTATTTATAAGTGGATACCAAATCGTCATTGCAAGCAGCCATAGGCTGCGTGGCAATCTCATGAAATAATAGCAGACTCCTGAGATTGCGTACGTACAGTTACTTTGTAATTTCCTCGCAATGATGAAAAAACTGATCCACATTGCCCTGTTTTTTAGACAATACCTCAAAAATATAAAAATTTTACTAGACTTAACTGCATAATAATTATATAAATTTCAAATGAAAAGGGGCTGTAGCTCAGTTGGTTAGAGCACGCCGCTCATAACGGTGTGGTCGTAGGTTCAAGTCCTACCAGCCCTACCACACAAATTCTTATTTAAATTCGTATTAGCACTGAATTTATAATGATTAATCTAAAAACACTGTCTTGGTATCTTACTAAATTATATTCTAAGTGTTTCTTTATTATATTATTTCTTTTAATCGGGCTATTAATTATCTCAAATATTTTTGATCTTTTGCAAAAATTCAAAAATATTTATGTTCCTTTTAGTTTTTTTTGGAGACTTATTTTATATAAGATTCCTTATTTACTAGATCAAGTATCTTCGTTAATCAGTTTTACCGCTATGTTATTTTTTCTTAGCAATCTAACAAAAAATAATGAATTAACAGCTATGTTATCTAGCGGTATTCATATTTGGCAAGTGCTTGTTATTCCATGTATTGTAACTTTAATTTTAGGTATAGTTTTTATGACTATATTGAATCCTATCGGTACTATAGGCTTACAAAAATATGAGTTATTAGAAGCAAAACTAACTAAAAAAGCCTTGAGTGAGGGTATAATATCTAAATCAGGTTTATTATTTTGTGAATCTTTAAATGATGCAAATCAAATTATCCAAACACAATTTATTAATGTTGCCGAGAAAAAATTAAATAATATTACAATTTTATTTGTTGATAGTAATAATGCTTTTTTAAAGAGAATTGATGCATTATACGGTATTATTGAAAATAAAATGTTACATTTAAATAGAGTTAAGGTTTTTATAAAAGAGGAAACTAAGGCTTACAATAATTTAACTATACAGACAAATTTATCAATTAATAGTTTAGTAAATAAATTTATTCGTCCTGAAATGGTTTCTATTTGGGCTTTACCTAAATTAATTAATGAATTATTAAATTCAGGTTTACCGGCTATTAATTATCAAATTTATTATTATAAGCAATTATTTAAGCCTATAATGATGATGGCAACCGTAATTTTAGCAAGTTGTTTTATTAGTCTTAAACAGCGCGATAATTCCCAAGAAAAAATACTGATATTAGGTTTATTTTTAGGTTTTATAGCATATTCGTTATCAGAAATATTATTAAAAATACTTACTTATAATAATTTGTCTTTAATTGCTGCTATTTTATTGCCTAGTATGCTAATATTTTTTATTAGTAACTTTATTATTTTACATTATAAGGAAATTTAATATATACTCGTTTAATTTAAAAAATGGGCTGCGTCGCTTCTCATTTTTGATCCTCACGTAGTATCCTACGCTGCGGTCAAAAATTCCGAGGCTTCTTGCTCTTGTCCAAATTAAACTTCGTCTAGAATTAAATTTTTATTTGCTATGGGCTTGTTTATTTTATTAACAGTTCCATAGAAGCGTTTTTAGAATTTAGAGAGAAAAAATAAAATGATAATGAAATTTTTGGAAGGTTTCTTTTCCGGTATGGCCATCGATCTTGGTACGGCAAATACTATTGTCTATCAAAAAAGTCGTGGAATTGTTTTAAGGGAACCTTCTGTTATTGCGTTAATAAAAAAAGACGGTGCTTTTGTGCCTTATGCTTATGGTCATGAAGCAAAAATGATGCTTGGGCGTACTCCTACGGATATTGAAGCAAAAAGACCTTTAAAAGATGGTGTTATTGCCGATTTTAAGGGTGCAGAGGAAATGATAAAGTATTTTATTAGAATGGTGCATAATCGTCGCTCTTTTTTTGGTCCGACAATTGTTATTTGTGTGCCTTCCGGTTCTACGCCGGTTGAGCGTCGTGCTATTCAAGAAGCAGCAGAAAGTGCAGGGGGTAGGGATGTTTATTTAATTGAAGAACCTATGGCGGCAGCGATTGGTGCAGGTCTACCCGTAACGGAAGCGACCGGTTCGATGATTGTTGATATTGGAGGAGGCACTACCGAAGTTGCAGTTTTGTCACTAGGGGGCATAGTATATGCAAGGTCGGTAAGAGTCGGCGGTGATAAGATGGATGAAGCTATTATCTCATATATAAGAAGGCACTATAACCTATTGATAGGTGAGGCTACTGCCGAAAAGATAAAGCAAGAAATAGGTACGGCTTATGTAGATGAAAACGCTGAACCGAGAAAAATGGAAATTAAAGGACGTGATTTAATTTACGGTATTCCTAAAGAAATGATATTGAACGAAAGACAAATTGCTGATAGTCTAATTGAACCGGTAAGTCAAATTGTTGAAGCGGTAAAAGTAGCATTAGAAGCAACGCCTCCTGAATTATCTTCAGATATAGTTGATAAGGGCATTGTGTTAACAGGCGGCGGCTCATTATTACACAATCTTGATTTTGTTCTTAGTGAAGCCACTAAATTGCCTGTGATAGTTGCAGATGATGCCCTCTCTTGTGTGGCACTTGGAACAGGAAAAGTACTTGAAGATTTTACAAAGCTAAAACATGTACTATTTAAACAGGATTAACAATGGCAATACTTGCAAATAGAGTAAAAAATTCTTCAAATTCATTAGAATTAATAAGCATAATATCAAATACTCTTAAGCGTTTTTTTGTTATATTTGGGCTTGGATTGTCTGTATATTTATTTTTTACTACGCCTAAAAAAATATCTAGTATATCACTTGAAGTAACCGGTCGTATAGTATCAACCGGTTTAGCAGTTTATGAAGATATATTTGGATATATAAATTCAATAACACAAAAATTTGTTTATTTTCAAGATTTAGAACGACAAAATATAGAACTTAAACTTGAAATAGCAAGATTACAACATTTGCAAAGTGAAGTCGAATCGGTAAGAGCTGAAAATATTGCATTAAAAGATTTGTTAACGATTGCTGAGGAAGAAGAATTTGAATACATTACTACTAAATTACTTAGTGTGTCCTTTAATCCCTTGTCTAGAACTGCTGTGATTTCTGCAGGTAAAAAGCAAGGCATTGAACCTGATCAAATCGTTGTTAATTCAGGAAAATTAATAGGAAAAGTAATAGAAGTGAGTAATAATTATGCTAAAGTAATGTTAATTAGCGATATTAATTCTAGAATACCTATTAAAGCTAATTCTTCAAGAGAACAAGGTATTTTAGCAGGTAATAATAATAATAGTAAAATTTTATACTTGCCTAACAATCACTTAGTACAAAAAGATGAGGAGATAGTAACCTCCGGACACGGTAATATTTATCCTGCAGGTATTTTAGTGGGTTATGTGTCTAAAGTTACGGAACATGATGTTATGGTAAATTTAGCAGCTGATCTATCTAAAACGGAATTTGTGCAAGTATTGTTACCTAAGGAATAATGAAAAAGGGTTATTTTGGCATTATTGCTGAATATATTTGTATAATAATCTATAAATTAAAATTTTATCAAATACTGCATCATAGAAAACGTTACTATGTCGGGGAAATAGATATTATTGCGTTACGTAATAAAGAAATTGTTTTTATCGAAGTCAAAGCAAGAAGCTCTAAAATTGATGATAGATTTGTATCGTTCAATCAGCAAAGGAGAATTACTAGGGCTGCTGAAATGTTTTTAAGTAGCAATGCTAAATATAGAAAATTATAATATCAGGTTTGGTTTGGTAATTATAAGGTCTTATAAATTACCTATAATTATAAAAAATGTTTGGTAATACTCGTTGTTGTTGTATGGCTCCGGCTATGCGGAAGGCATTGTTGCGTGGGTCAGTTTTTCCGTCATTGCTAGGAAATTACGAAGTAATTGACGAAGCAATCTCAGAATATTTGATGAGATTGCCACGCAGTCTACGACCGCTTGCAATGACGTGGTGGTATCCGTTTAACAAGGCTGGTAATACTCACAAACTTTGTGTATATCTATCCTTTATTTATTCAGAGGTTATTAATATGGCACTTGCTACTAAGATAAAAGAATTTTTAGAAGAAAAATTAAAACAAGAAAAAATAAATCGTAAATATCTTTCTGCAGTCACTAATATCCCTTATACAACTGTTAGCAGAATTATGAGAGCGGAAGCTAATCGTGAATTCAATCCTGAAATAGATACTATTTTAAAAATAGCACAATATTTTAATTGTACTATGGATGAGGTAATAAAAAGAAAAGTACAGCATAATTCATAAAGCTTGATGTAAGCGAATTTTGCATGACTCACCTGTACTCACTTAGTTTATCTACTGTTTTCGCAGGCTTGCATTTAAATTCATCTTGTCTGAATCTTTCTGAAATATGCTGTACCTACGAAATAAAACATAAAATATGACAATAAAAAATAAAGGACTGATTATAATTTTATCTTCCCCTTCAGGTACGGGTAAGTCAAGTTTAGCTAAAGCATTATTGAAAATAGATAATAATTTGCGTTTATCTATTTCGGCAACTACAAGAAAACCACGTTTAGGAGAAGTAGAGGGCATAAACTATTACTTTAAGACCGGTCTAGAATTTAAAGAATTAATTAAGCAGAATAAATTTCTTGAATATGCTAAAATATACGATAATTATTACGGTACGCCTAAAGAATATGTCGAAATGTTATTAAATCAAGACTTGGACGTTTTGTTTGATATTGATTGGCAAGGAGCAAAGAGCATTAAGAAAAATGCTACTAATGTTGTTGCTATATTTATATTGCCTCCTAGTATTGAAATACTGGAACAACGCTTAAGGAAGAGAGCGACCGATAATGCAGAAGCAATAAAATTACGTATGCAGTCGGCACAAAATGAAATGTCACATGCTAATGAGTACGATTATGTGATTACTAACGATGATTTCGGCCAGACGCTTAAAAAAATACATGCTATTATAGTTGCAGAACGAGAAAAAGATTTTTGACTTTATCACTTTTTCTTTTTATACTGAAAGTTAGAAGCTTAACTTCTAATTTTCATGGTATACTTGGTGAATTTCAAAAATTGGCTACGTCGTTCTACAAGATCTGCGGTGCTGAACGTTTAAGTGTATGCGCTCCGCGCCTCGCCTTGTGAACCGATTACTCTTTTTGAATTGTGCTTTGTTAGGACCAAGACAGTGCGGCAAAACTACCCTTTCTAAACAATTCGTAGCAGCTTATAATATTTCTAAAATCAATATTTTTGACCTTGAAAATCCTTTAGATTTATAGCAAGATTAAATGAACCGATGCTTGCTTTATCTGATCTAAAAGGGTTTGTTATTATCGATGAAATTCAGTATAAACCGAATCTATTTCCTATTTTAAGAGTTCTTGTTGATACAACTGATATTAAATTTTAGTACTAGGCAATGCATCAAGAGACTTCATTAAAC
Source organism: Candidatus Rickettsia kedanie (assembly GCF_045865205.1). Lineage (NCBI taxonomy): Bacteria > Pseudomonadati > Pseudomonadota > Alphaproteobacteria > Rickettsiales > Rickettsiaceae > Rickettsia > Candidatus Rickettsia kedanie. The sequence goes on from NZ_BAABMM010000017.1 coordinate 12,151, forward strand.
AAGGTGCTGAAACGCTGGCCCGGTAGGATAGGCTATATTGCAATGACCCCGTTTGTCTTATCTGAAGTGTCAGGCACTCAAAAATTATGGGTACGCGGCGGATTTCCTTTATCATATCTTGCAGATGATGAAGAGTTAAGTACTTTATGGCATCAAAATTATATTAAAACATTTTTAGAAAGAGATATACCAAATTTAGGTTTTACAATGCCGTCTATGCAGTTACGTAGGTTTTGGTTAATGCTTTGCCATTATCACGCTAATATATTTAATGCTTCAGCACTTGGCAATGCTTTATCTATCATCATACCGCAAAGCATTATTTAGATATTTTAGAAGGAACTTTTATGATCCATGTTTTGCAGCCTTGGTATAAAAATCTTAAGAAAAGACAGGTTAAAACTCCTAAAATTTTTTTTAGAGATAGCGGAATATATCACACTTTATTAGGGTTACATAGTTATGAAGCATAAAATACTAATCCTAAAATCGGTGCATCACGGGAGGGATTTGCTTTAGAACAAATTATTAGATACTATAAAGCTGAGGCTGAGGAATGCTATTTTTGGTCATCTCATAACGGAGCAGAAATAGATCTTTTAATTTTTAAAAATGGCAAACGTTTAGGTTTTGAAATTAAATATACAAATACACCGAGTATTACAAAATCAATGCAAATATCCTTAGAAGATTTAAAGCTTGATCAAATTAATGTAATATTCCAAGTGATATTAGCTTTAAATTGTCAGAACAAATACAGGCAATAGGTCTCTCCTGCTTAATTCAAAATGATACAAGAGATGCAACTATATAGTTACAGCTCTTAGAATGTTACAGTATTTCACATCCGCATTTTGTAGCACATTTGCCGGCAAGTTTTGTTTGCTGAGCTTCTTCATAATCATTATGCATTTGATTAAAAGTCTGATCGACTGTTAAATGTGGTGTGCCGGTAGTTACCATACTTGTCATAGGTTTAGATTTTATTTCCTGTGATAAAGTGGTTGTTCTAGCTTTAATTCTTTGTAATGCTGCTAATGTATCCATATCATTACTTTGTTTACTCATATTTCCTCCTATATTTTAGTTGTTAAATTTTATCTTATCCACACGTGATTTTGTTTTTTTTGTTGAACTTGATTACTTTGCTTAACTTGGTAATTTTTTGTGGTAGCTATTGGGTGATTTAAAGAATCTTTTATTCTACTTGCTTCACGTTGAGTATTAATTTTACTACATATATTTTTACGTATATCTTGATCTTCACTGCTTAAATTTTTATTATTGACTATTGCTGCCTGTTGGTTATTGAGTAAAGAATGCTTCTGTTTAAATGCTTGATGTTTGTTAGGATCTATAGTATTTTTTGATTTCTCTATAGCATCTCCAAGCTTATTTATTTTTTCTTGGTTTTCTTGATGAAATACCTTAACACTTTCTATTTCTTTTTGAACGTGCTTTTGAACTTTTCTAACTTCTTTTACTACAGTGTTTTTCACTGCTAGATTTTCTTTCTTTACTTTTAAATTCTCTTCTAACGCTTTAATTTGTTCAGGTAATAAATTTTTATCTTTTAATTTCTCAGTTAAATCATTAATCTCTTTTTCTATAATCTCTTTTTCTTCATTAGTTTTTTTAAGTATTATATTTACTTTTTCTTGTTCCTTTTTAAGTGCTGCAAATTTTTGTCTACGCTCTTCTATTTCTTCTTTAGTTAAAATATTTTTATTAATCGCCTGTTCATCGATGATCTCTTCTCCCATTTCATTTATTTTAACCATTGCTTCTATAGGAGGAGATAATTTGTTATATTCTTCTAATTTGCTCTTAAATCTATCATGAATAGCATTAAGTTCCTGAATTTGTCTTGCAGCTTCCATTTTATATTGTATTATTGCTTCTGCCCGTTCTCTTTGTTTTTCTAACTGTTCTAGCGTTTTTTGAGTAATGTCAGAATTAAGCTGGCTTTCTGCTAGTTCTTGCTTTTTTAATGCTATCGCCTCTACTTTTTCTGCTATATTATTAATAAAAGCACTATCAGATTTAATATTTCGAGCTGCACTTACTAATTTACTTAACTCTGCAGGATTATTAGTAGCAGTAATTTGAGCAAGAATAGCTTTGATATCATTAAGTGCTTGAGGATCAGTGATTTTTTCTTTTTGTGGATATTCTTTATTTGTAATTTTACTCACAATAACCTTTTATGTGTGTTTCCATCATCCAAAAAACGTTAACAACAATTAATAATTAAGTCAAGAAGATTTTAACAAAAATTAATTTTGTATTTCTAACCATTGATTTAATAACTCGTCTAGTTTCTTTTTATCATTAATTAATTGACTAGTAATACGGTTATATTGTTGAGGATTATCTAAATATAGATTAACGTCTTCAATTTCTTTTTCTAAGTATTTGATGGATATTTCTAGCTTTTCAATATCGTCGGGCAATGTTTCAAGCAAACGCTGGTATTTATAAGATAGCTTTTTATTTGGAGGTTCTTTTTGAGAGGCTAGTGGTAGTGGTTTTGAAGCTTTTTTAGTTATAGGAGAGGTAGTAAAATACTGTTTATAATCTTCGTAATCTCCTGTTAAATCATGAATTTTACCTTGAGCAAAGACTAAAGTTCTAGTAACTAACCTATCTAAGAAGTCACGATCATGGCTTACGACTATTAAAGTGCCTGAATAATCTGCAAGTATATCTAGTAAAATTTCTAAACTATCCATATCGAGGTCATTAGTCGGTTCATCTAAAATTAACAGATTTCCAGGGTTCATTAGAATTTTGGCAAGTAATAATCTATTAGCTTCGCCGCCCGATAGAATAGCGGTTTTTGCATTAAGTAGTTTAGGGTTAAACATGAATTGTTTTAAATAACCGGCAACATGCATGGTTTTACCGTTTGGCAAAAATACTTGATCACCGCCTGTAGGACATAAAGTTTGTTGTAATGTATGATGAGGCTCTAGTTTTTCTCTATGTTGCTCAAAATATGAAATATCTAAATTACTGCCATATATAATTTTACCTAAGTCAGGTGTAAGTTGCTTTGTTAGTAGTTTGATAAAGGTAGATTTTCCTGAGCCGTTTGCACCGATTATACCGATTTTTGCGCCTTTTTTTACACGAAAACTGAAATTATCAATGATTTTAGTATTTTTATAGCTGAAACTAATATTATCTGCTTCAATAATGAATTTACTTTTAGCTATATTTTCAGCAAGCTCTGCCATAACTCTTTGTTTTGAACTAGCTAGTTTTTCAGTCTGTTCTCTTGTTATTACTCTTAAATCTTTCAACTCTGCAAGTCTCTTTTGATTCCGCTTACGTCTAGCCGTAACACCGGTATTTAACCATTCCTTCTCTTGAGATAGTTTTTTATTTAATTTCCGCAGCACTGCTTCTTCTTGCTCTATTATAACATTTTGCCATTCATCAAAAAATTTAAATCCTTTATCAGATTTACGTAAAATCCCTCTATCAAGCCACCAAATTTTATTAGTAACATTTGAGAGAAATGTTCTATCATGACTAACGCAAATAATAGCACCGTTATAAGATTTAATAAATTCTTCTAGCCACTCAATCGTTTCAATATCTAGATGATTGGTCGGTTCATCAAGTAGTAATATTTTCGGCTCTAATATTAAAGCCTTAGCAAGGTTTGCTCTTCTAAGCTGACCGCCTGAATAGGTTGATAAGTTATCTGTTCCGTTGATTTGTCATTTTTCTAGAATTATATCGATTTGGTATTTATCTATTTCTTTTGTACTATCTGTTTGTTGTAAGATAAAATCGCAAACAGTTAGATTAGTCTTTATAGACATATCTTGTCCTAAATAGCCGGTTGTAATTGCAGAATCTTGAAATAGTTCGCCGTTATCTAGTTCATAATCCCCTGATATTACTTTCATTAAGCTTGATTTTCCGCAGCCGTTACGTCCTATAAGACAAATCTTATCACCTTTGTATAAATAAAGTGCTAAATCAGATAAGATTACTTTATCACCAAAGCTTAGATTGCCATTTTTGATGTAATAAATTAGGGTCATGAAAGGGAATATATTGTTGATGTTGTTGCATATGCAAACTTCGTCACTGTAAGCGACTGAATGCTTTGTTGCATTGCTCAAGAAACCTGCTCGATGTCATTACCCGTGTGGACCGGTTTTCCGTCATTGCAAGAAGAATTACATAGTAATTCGACGAAGCAATCCAGTAAAAAATGCTAATTTACAGAATTTTTTTTAATCTTTTTCTGGATTGCCAAGTCACTTTGCTCCTCACAATGACGGTTTTGGTATCTACGCAATAATACCTTCCCACGTAGGCAGGAATCTAGTACTTTAAAGCCTTTTAAAAGCTTTATTTGAATAAAATCTTGATCTAAAATTTTTTTTAAAGCTCGATTTATCTCGCTTTACGCTGGATGTCCGCTTTCGCTGGAATGACATAAACCGATCCATGCAACAACGCCTTTAGTTGCTTGCAATGACTGTGTAGGAATCAAACCCTCTTAATTACTAAACTAGCATTAGTACCGCCGAATCCAAATGAATTAGAAAGTATGTAGTCTATTTTAGTTTTTCTAGCTTTTAATTTTACTAAATCTATCTTAACCTCATCCATAGGGTTATTTAAATTTAAAGTTGGCGGTGCAATCTGATCTCGAATTGCAAGAGTTGAAAAGATAAACTCAACGCTTCCTGCTGCACCGAGTAAATGTCCTATTGATGATTTAGTAGAAGACATTAAAATTTGAGGATTTGCTTCTAAAAATAATTTTTGTACGACTGCTAATTCTATCGCATCACCGAGATTAGTAGAAGTGCCATGTGCATTAATGTAATCAATCATATCGGGGGTGATAGCTGCATCTAGCATTGCATCTCTCATCGCTCTATAAGCCCCTCGACCTTCAGGATGTGGGGCTGTTATATGGTATGCATCACCTGTAGAGCCGTATCCTATAACTTCACCGTAAATTTTAGCCCCTCGATTTAAGGCATGCTCATATTCTTCCAAGACTACAACGCCTGCTCCTTCACCCATAACAAAACCGCTGCGGTCTTTATCCCAAGGTCTTAAGGCTTTTTCAGGATTATCGTTATATTTAGTACATAATGCTCTAGCAGCAACGAAACCTGCAACTCCAACAGGTGTAACTGGAGCTTCTGCACCGCCTGCGACCATAACATCTGCATAGCCGTGCTTTATCATACGCATAGCATCGCCTATAGCATGTGCCCCTGTAGAGCAAGCCGTTACTGCTGCTTGATTTGGACCGCTAAAACCGTATTTTATAGAAACAAGACCGGATAAAAGATTAATTAGTGATGCAGGAATAAAGAAGGGATTAACTTTGCCGTTATTTTCTTGATAAAGCTTGATAGAGGTATCTTCGATCATTTTAAGCCCGCCGATTCCTGAACCTAATATCAAGCCAGTTCTATCACGAGATTCTTCATCTTCAGGTAACCAGCCGCTATCTTCAACTGCTTCGGTTGCGGCTGCTACTCCGTAAAGGATAAATTTATCCATTTTACTTAGTCTATTAACGTTATCTGCTTGTGTGAAATTTTCAAGTTTAAATCCATCTTTCTCAGAGTTATCTATAAGTCCGGCAATTTTACACGCAAGTTTAGAAGTATCAAATTCCGTAATAGTTTTTATACCGCTTACCCCATTTACAATATTTTTCCAAGATGCGCTAACATTAAGCCCAACAGGAGTAACAAGTCCAAGTCCGGTAATAACTACTCTTTTATTTACTATTTGATTCGACATTTTTAATTATCTATTAGGGATATAATTTATGTAGATTAAGATTGGCGTTCTTTGATATATTTTATAACATCGGATACGGTTTTAATTTTAGTGGCTTCATCATCAGGGATATCAATACCGTACTCAACTTCTATTGCCATCATTAACTCTACGGTATCAAGGCTATCGGCTTTCAAATCTTCTATCAATCTTGAATCCGTAGTTATTATCGATTTATCTTTATTTAGCTTGTCAGCAACCATTTCAATAACTTTCTGTTCGATCTTGTCCGTTGTACTCATAATTTTGAACTCCATAAATCATTTAATTTTATATGCCGTATAATAGCGATTATTCAGCTATTAGACTTTATTTTAAATGTATAAATATTTATTTAAAATATTTATAGCATTTTATCTTTAACAGAACTTTTAGCACAAAAAATTATTTTATGCTAGCACAAAATTTTACACCATTAACATTCCCCCGTTTACGTGGATAGTTTGGCCGGTAATATATGATGCCTGATCGCTTGCTAAAAATGCGACTGCGTTTGCCACGTCTTCCGGCATACCGTAAGTGTCTAGCGGAATTTTTTGTACTATGGCTTCTCTTTGTTGTTCGTTTAGTTTATCGGTCATATCTGATTTAATAAATCCTGGAGCTACTGCATTAACCGTAATTCCTCTGGTTGCAACTTCGTAAGAGAGCGATTTGGTCATACCTATTAAGCCTGCTTTAGAAGCACAATAATTAGCCTGCCCTGGGTTACCTGAAATTCCTACTATTGAAGATATGTTAATAATGCGTCCATATCTGTTTTGCATCATTTTTTTTATTGCTTCACGATTTAAAATAAAATTTGCTTTTAAATTAATATCAATCACTTTGTTAAAATCTTCATCTTTCATTCTAATTGCTAGTGTATCGCTAGTAATACCTGCATTACATACTAAAATATCTAGCTTTAGTGCTTTAGATATTAAATTGCTGCACTCTGCTTTATCTGCAAGATTACATACTGCTATCGTATAATTATCTTTTAAAACATTTCCAAGGGATTTTAATTTTTCCTCATTACTACCGCTAATAATTACATGACTTCCGAGTTTGTGCAGTAACTTCGCTATAGCTCCGCCTATACCTCCTGAAGCTCCCGTAATTAAAGCAGTTTTATCTGTTAAATCAATCATTTTCTTCCTCCGTTTGATCAAGATTTATATTAATATTTTTGACGATTTTTCACGTATTATTTTCTCAATTTCATTGGCAATTTGTGGATGTTCTTTTAAATATTGTTTGACGTTTTCACGTCCTTGTCCAATGCGTACGTTATTATAGGAAAACCAAGAGCCGGATTTCTCAACAATATCAAGCTTAACTCCAAGATCGATTATCTCGCCTTCTTTTGAAATACCTGAACCGTACATTATATCAAAATCTGCAGTTTTAAATGGAGGAGATACTTTGTTTTTGACTACTTTTACTTTAGTTTGGCTGCCTATCACTTCTTCTTTATCTTTAATGGAGCCTATTCTTCTTATATCGATCCTAACAGAAGCATAGAATTTCAAAGCATTACCGCCTGTCGTAGTTTCAGGACTGCCGAACATCACGCCTATTTTCATTCTGATTTGGTTGATGAAAACAGTAATACAATTGGTACGATTAATTGATGCGGTAAGTTTACGGAGTGCCTGGCTCATTAATCTTGCTTGAGAAGCCATTTGGGCATCACCCATCTCGCCCTCAATCTCTGATTTTGGTACTAAAGCCGCAACACTATCTATTATTATCATATCAATACCGCCGGAGCGAATTAAAGTATCAGTAATTTCTAAGGCTTGTTCACCTGTATCAGGCTGCGAAATAATAAGCTCGTCAATATTTACGCCGAGTTTCTTCGCATAAGCAGGGTCTAATGCATGCTCGGCATCAATAAAAGCACATGTACCGCCCTTTTTCTGTGCTTCGGCGATTAAATGTAGTGTTAGAGTAGTTTTACCTGAACTTTCAGGACCAAAAATCTCGATAATTCTGCCTTTAGGAACACCACCGATTCCAAGAGCTATATCTAGCCCAAGTGAGCCGGTAGATACGGCTTCTATATCAACATTCGGACGTTGCCCGAGTTTCATTACCGAACCTTTACCGTAGCTTTTTTCGATTTGCACGAGTGCTGCGGCAATGGCTCTTTCCTTATCTGTATTTGACATAAATTTCCATATTATAAACTTACCAATTAAAATATAAGCTTGAGAAAGAAAAATCAAATTTTATTTATGTTATTTGTGCTTGTAAGATTAAAGCTTGACTTCCATACTAGGTGATGCTTAGATGTTAAATTTACTTGTGCTATAAATTTTAAAGCTAATTAAGGTCACATAGTTCCCAAAAAAGATAGATTTAGTAAAACCCTTGGTTAAATAACTTATCACCTAGGGTATCACAATTTCCACAAACTGAATATATACTAAAGATAATTCATCATCTACATATTATAAATTTAGATGGCATATTTTAATTATTTTAAGCATTTGCTTACTTTTAGTATCAATGGATGCTACAATCTTGCATGCTGTTATGCCTACTATAATTCTTGATTTAAAACCATATAATTTACAACAATTATGGATAATCAATGCATATGCATTAGTATTATCAGGTCTTTTAATTACCGCAGGACCGCAGGTGCATTAGGAGATAGATTTTGTTGTAAAAGATTATTACTTTGAGGATTTTTAGTTTTTTCCATCGCTTCAATTTCAATGTTAGTTTATGTATTTGATAGCTCATGGGGATTAGCATTATGCCGTGTTTTACTTGGGTTAGGAGGATGCATGATTATGCCTTTCACTGATCGATGTTGCGTAATATTTTTACTAATACACATGAACGTATGATCGCAATATCCTTGTGGTGAATAATGGCAACCGTAGGAGCAGCTATAGGACCCGTACTAGGAGGAGTATTGGGTGAGCTTTTAAGTTGGCAATTTGCATTTTTTATAAACGCACCTATTGCATTAGTAATTATTGCTTTTGGCATAGTTTGGATTCCTGAATCATCTAACCCTAGTAATGAACCATGGAATTGGATAGGTGTATTGCAATCGTTTTTCGGTATAGCAGCTTTAGTTCAAGGTATTAAGATATTGGCTAAATACGGTATTATGAATATAGCATCCGGCAGAATGCTATTAATTGGCATTGTATTACTAATAATATTTACCTTACGCCAACTTAAAAGTGATGACCAGCTAGTGGATATGAGTTTATTCTTAATTAGCAATTTTAGTGTAGGAGTAATAGTTTATTTACTGATTACTTGTGTCTTAGGATCTATAATGTATCTTATGTCATTATGGTTACAGTTTATCAAAGGGTTAAGTACTTTGTATGCAGGTCTTTATATGCTGCCTGCAGCAGTTTTTACTTTAATTGCATCTGTAGTTATACAATATTTACTTACACGATTTACTGCACGTATAATAATATTTAGCGTGCTTATCTTTACTACTATATCATTGATTTTACCTAGTATATTAGACTATAGAGATTTATTATCGAATACTATATATCTTGGACTGCTTGGTATAGGAAGTAGTCTATGCCTCTCTACTACCGTAACAGTTATGATGAATGCAGTGCCGGCAGAGAGATCCGGAGGTGCAGCAGCACTATAAGAAACAGCATATGAATTAGGTAATGTATTAGGTATAGCTGTTATTGTGAGTATTAGGTCTTTTATATATAGTAACAATCTAGTAATCCCTCATGGTGTTTCTGTATCAATGGCAGAAATAGCTCGTGACTCAATCGGTGAAGGGATAATTATTGTTCAACAACTACCGCCTTCATTTGATCACGAATTAATTAAGGAGTTAATATTGCTTTTATAAATGCATTTAATATAGTAGGTATTATTCTAGGAATAATCATGCTAATATTGGCGGGCGTGATTATGTATGTTCTTCCTCCTTTTAAAGCCTCAACCTCTCTACATTAATGGCTTTATTATATGATGAAACGGGTATAGAATTACAGTTTGCACTATTTATCATCATGGTTACTATAAATTATCTTAGTACTTATTTTTGTAGTAAGTAGTTAATAAAATAGGATGATGATATTTTCAAGTATACAAACCATTAACAAATATTTCTTCTAGTTTGAAACTAAACGTTGTTCTATTCTTTCTATATCGCTGTTTATTAGAGGGTTTTCTAGCAAAAGCACGATCTCAGCTTTTAGAGCTTCTATTTCTTTTGCAGCAAATTCTAATGTGCTTTCAGATAAGGTCGTTTTATTTTGGTTGGACATAATAATTATGCCCGATTTATTAAACTTAAATTGCTCAAGTTTCAACCACCAAAGTTTAACTTTTGTGATCGGGGAGGTAAGCAAACCGCTACTAACAGTTTGCAATAGGTTTTAAGCTTAAAGTAACCCTTAAGCTCTGAACATGCCCATCGCTGACCCGACCATAACATAGTCGAGGATTACACCATTTTATGGCTGATGTATTACCATAATAGCGAGAGATTCTTACATCCCGAAATAGCAAGTTGCCATTCCGGTTACGATGCCATATATAACCTTCAAAAAGTTAATTAATACTTAAGTTTTATTATTTTTTCCTTTGCTAATCTAGTTTGTACTTCTATAAGCTTTTGACAAAATGCGATAAAATTCCTCGCTGTTTGTCGTGCTTGTTCTTCTGTGATTTCACCGTTATAAGCATTGTGAATAGCTTTAACTACATTATTAAATTGGCATTGCTAACTAAAGAGAGATGTCATATCGTGGCTTGTCCACGGTATCCAGGAAAACAACTTAAAATACTAGATGTTTAGGTATTTTTTTGGATCCCGTGAATAAATCACGGGATGACATCGAGTTTTTTATTATTCTCTCTCTTTAGTTCGCAATGCCTTTAAATTTTTCTTCTATTGTTTCTTTATTCATAATGTTATTCCTTTCTGTTAATGATAATTTTTTAACTTTAAATAATTATATTTATAGATAAATTAAATTTATAACACTATAATTATTACAATCAATAATTATAGTCATTGACTTATTTTAATTACTTCTCTTAAATGATCATTAAACGCTGTCATTCATAATATAGTCTAATTTTTAAGAGTTAAAATATGGAAAATCAAGAAGAAACTTTAACCTTTGAGTTAATAATAGATGAAGAGAAGGCAAAGCGTTTAAAAGCTCAAAATGCAAGGAAAGATATTAAGTTAATATTAATAACATTTGCTATTATTCTTACTAGTTTTTTAACTTTTTGTTATTTTCTTTTTTTAAACTATATAGAAAAAAGCAGCAGAGTATAAATTACAGCAAGCACAAGAAGCAAAAGTAAATAATAAAACAGAATGAAGTTGTTGAAATACAATGTAATCACAAGTTATCAAGCTATCTAGAATTAAAAAAATATTTGTTATCGCAATTTTTAACTTTTGCTTTAATTGTAATCAACTAATTATTAATATAAATAAAATAACTTTTATGGAAGATATAAGCTCTTGGAAAGAAAAGTTTGAAATTTGCGTTTACGCTCAGAAACTACTTGATAAACTCACATATTTAAACACTAAAGTAAAAAATCCTGTTGATATAGAGGAAGTCAAAAAAGGTATCTACTACGCCCGTAAATATCACGGCTTGCAAATGCGTCAATCAGGCAATCCTTACTACTCTCACCCAATTGAAGTAGCGATTATGTTTGCGGAGTTTGTAGCTTATAAAGAAGTCAAATTTTATATAAATAATCTAATTATAGCTAGCCTATTACACGACACTGAACTTACAGAAGCAATTATTGCAAAAATATTTAACCCACGAATTGGTAAAATGGTTAACATGCCCTCTAAGGGCGAAGAACAAACTATTAGAGAAGTTCTAAATATTGCATTTCATGCAAAAGATTAAGGAGTACTATTGATTAAATTATTGGATCGTCTTCACAATATTTTAACATTACACTTTAAGAAAGAAGAAAAGCAATAGAAACTATTAATATATTCCTTACTCTTGCTTTATATTTAGGTATTGACAGTGCCAAAGAATTAATAGAAGGAGTTTGTTATGCTATAATTGATCCTTATTATAAAAAAGAATAAAGTTATTAATAATAACGACCATTTATTATTTCTAGCTTCTCACAATAATTCCTAGCTATAATATATCCTATAGTTAAAGGTAACGTTAAAATTAATAAACCTAGATTGCCAAAATACCTAGTTATATACATAATACCAAAAGAGCTAACGGGATACATTACAGCTTTTGCAATAGCAAAAGTAAATGTACTAGCAAAAAAACGTTTAAAAATAGGGAAATGAGAGAAAATTACCTGATTAGCAGGAAATGCCGTACATGTTAGTATAATACTTATAATTTGAATTATGAGTATTTGATTAGAATTTATGGCTATATCTAACAAATATGGGAAAATAATGGAAAAAGGAGCAAATACCCATAATTTAAATTTAAGTATTTTAAGAGGATGTAGTTTAAAACAAAAAAGCATTAATATCACAGTATTAATTAAGTTTACTATACCTAGAATAAAATTATGATATATAACTTGTTCTGAAGAAAAAGCTAAAGCTGCATTGAAAGATGCATTTTGAGGATTAGAAGCAGGAAAAAATAATTCATTTAGAAGTACTGCCATATGAATGTATAATATAAAATCAAAATATAAGAAATGTACCTATAAATAAAAGCCCTACAGCTTCCTTTTGTTTTTTAGTTAAGCTTCTTTGTGCTTTTTCATAGCCTAGCATCAATTCTTTACAAAAAATTAAATTGTAAAGACAATTATGCTGTTTTATATAAAAGTCAATAGGAAATTTCGCTTTACACGATAAATAAGAAATGAAGTACAACTTAATATACTTTATGGATTGAATAAGATTTTTTCAAGAATAGTTAATCCTATTTTCAAAAAAATCTTATAATTTGCAGCAAAAAAGACATTTAATTATTTATTACCACAATAAATATGTGATAAATAAACTAATTGAAAGAAAAAAATGAGCAATATATAGTAATGGTTCATTTTTAGATTAAAAAACAAAAATACTATACTAGCGTTGATAGCTATAATTAAATATATTTAAAATATGCTTTTTCAATCACTAAATTTATACTCTATTTTAGTTGCAGGGCTTACAGCTACAATTATCGTTTTTATGCGTCAGTTATCTTATTACAAACAGCAAATTATTAATAAGGATTTTTAAAAATGATACCTGCATATTTTGATAACAAAATGTTATATAAAATTCTTAATAATAACTGTGATAGATATTCTGCTCTTGAAATGATTAAATCATATTTTAAGTTGAACACTGCAAGATCATTATCATATGAAGAACTTCAAAATGACGAACAATTAAGCGCATTACTTAGAGATCCTTTAAACTATTTTATTGATGATTTGATATCAAAATCTGATAAATCAGTTGCAGTAAATAAAGTGTTTAGTATCCAAGAGGAACATAACAATACCCATAAATTATATGCGTTTTTAGAGCAAAATAAAATATCGGGCAAAACACATCAAATGCTTATATACCTTATATAATGACCAAAGACGACGAAGAAAGCTTAAACACTTTCATACATTTGGCTAAGATAATGTAGATTTACCAAAATCAAAATCAGAAACTCAAATAACAAGTTTAAAAGTGAGCTTAACGAAGCGAAGAAGACAGAGTTATTTAAAGCTCGGTTTAGAATACCTAAACCGAGAAATAAATTACTACTTACCTAAAAGTGGATATGTAACATTTTTTAAGAATTTTCTTTTAATATAAGTACATACTAAAAATGTCAGTACGGTACTTGGAACATAGCGAATGATCGTAGGTAAATATCTTATTCAGGTCTTAGTTGAGACTAAGTCAGTAAACGGCGTACTTATGTTCTCTACTAACTCTCTACTTTTTGATCTTAAAGAATCTAAAGTACGATATCTATTTTTGTATTTTAAATAACATCTAACAGCTTCAATAACCATAGAGATATAATAGCAATTATTCCGCTTTGCATAAGAAAATAAAATTCCATACTATCTGCACAATAACAATAATTATTAAAACTAAACCTAGAATATTAAAAAAATAGACAAATGGTTTGCCATAAGATTTTTCTTCTTGCTTAATGCTACTTTTTAATAATTCATATATTAGAGATTTTAACATTGAATTACCTATTTCATAAGAATAGCGAGCAACACGCCCGCACCAAAAGCGTAGGCTAGATTCAGTAAAGGGTGGTCACGTGTTGACTCACATAAAGCCGCTACATTAGCTTTATCTTTATAATGTTCCATAACAGACGATAAATTACCTCACTACTCATCTAGAATATCTCCGGATTTGCCTTTTAAATTACGTAATCTTGACACTAAGCTTTCAATATCTTTTTTGAGACCTTCGACATCTTCTTTAGCAGAGTTTGAATTTGATTCTTTTATAATTTACTCCTTTATTAGTTTACATTTTGTTAAGCAGATTATTTTGCCTACAACCATACAATACTCCTCTTATCAGAACTTTATAATAGCTTAAATAACATTATTGAAATCAATTTATGAGATTTTAAAATAACGAACACCGAATTCAAAATAGATTCGGTTGAAATTTGTATTACTTCTACTGATAGACTTTGTTATACGGCTCGACCCCCCCCTATATATCATCCCCGCAAAAGCGGGGATCCAGCATAAAACGAGATAAATCGAGCTTTTAATTTCAAAAATTTTCTGTATTTATATATTTTTTTTCTGGATTCCCGCTTTCGCGGGAATGACATAAAACGAACCATATAACAAAACTCTACTTACTACCAAATGCAGAAACAATTTTATTAATTAATGATTCAATATTAATTGCTGATTGAGTATATCTTATTTCTTCATTAGCCGCTAAATATTCATCATCATTACCAGGTACAATTGAAATATATTTACCTCCAAGTAACCCGCTGGTGACTACTTGGGCTTTAGAATCTTTAGGTATTTTAACATCATCATTAATATTTAGATATACACTTGCATAAAAGCTATTCGGATCTAAAGTAATTTTCTTTACACTACCTATTTTTATACCTGAGATCATTACGTCGCTTCCGACTGCTATACCCTCTGCACTCTGAAAATTAACAGTTACCTGATAACCTTTTGAGCTAGTTATAGAACTACCTGTGTTGTAGGCAAAAATCAAAAACAGCAAAGCAATAATTAATACTATAAAGCCTATAATTGTTTCAATAATGTTCTGTTTCATTGTTTGTTATATTATACTCCTGATAAATGAAGAATTGTATACGAAGTTCTATCTAAGTATACTAATTAATTACGGTTGCCACCTACTATATTTAAGATTTGATGTTTTAGGCGGCTTTTTAACTATTTTATTATTCTTTTGCCATGGAAAAAGCTGGATATTTTTCGGTATCTCATTTACTAAATGATGTAACCAAGTGTGCCAACTTGGCGGAATTTTTGTAGGTTCATTTACATTTTTATAAATAACAAACCTCCTTGAACGCCCTAAATAATCAATATTACGGCTTTCATAATATTGATTCAAAAATTCATCCTCTCCTACTTTTTTGTAAAAAAAAGTAATAAAAAACTTATCTATCCACGACATTTTAAAATTTCTATAGCAGTTTCTCTTCCTTGCACTGCAAGTTTATCGGCAGCAATATTACCGCTATTATTTGCATGACCTTTTACCCATTTCCAAATAATAGTATGTTTACTCAATTCTGCGTATAATTTTTGCCATAACTCGGCATTTTTAACGGGTTCATTGTTGCTTTTACACCAATTATTTTTTATCCAATTATGAATCCAAGCGGTAATTCCCTGTTGCAAATATTTACTATCGGTATAAATCTCGACATTACAAGATTTTTTTAAAATTTTCAATGCTTCAAATGCTGCCGTGATTTCCATACGATTATTAGTTGTATATAACTCATACCCAAATATTTCTTTACTAGCATCATTAAACTTTAATAAAGCTCCCCATCCTCCTGGGCCTGGATTACCTGCACATGCACCATCAGTATATATAACTACTTTTGAATCCATATGTGGGCATTAACTAGGTTTAGAAGAGTTACGAAACTTATTTAACATTATAACATTTTGATTTGGAGATAATGAAGTTTTATAACTTTTATTAGTACTTATTTCCTCTTCATGTTGGATATTTAACGACTGATTAAAAGTTAGGCTGTAATTATTATTGGAATCAACAAAGCTAATCAGTGCATCAAAAGGTACGTAAATTATTTCTTTAACACCATCAAAACTCACCGTTAAGGAAAAACCGGTATCATTTACTATTAAAGTTTCAAACTGATATTGTAGTACTATTGTGATCTGTTTTGGATATGCCTGTTTAACTTTTGAAGGTAAAATTACCGCAGGGTTATCGGTTCTGTATGATATGTATATTAACTGATCCCAATATAAATTTTCATGCTGAATTTTTGTTAGAATTTTTTTCACAAATTCTAGCATATATTCATTCACAAATTTTTTATATTCAATATTCATAAAAGAAAAATAAATAAAAATAGGTCGACGAAGTTTAATTTGAGCAGTTCACGTCATTGCGAGCAAAAACTGTAATTTTTAATGACGATATCAACCGTTTTTAGACAATGCCAATTTTTCAAATTAAACGAGTATACGCGTGGGGTTTTTCTGTTGCCCGGCAAACCCCCAGCCGCGTAGGATTAAGCTGCTAGAGCTAAATCTACAGAACGATTATTATCGTTTGCGTTTCTTTGTTTTGACCCATATGGCAAAAGCCATCGGCGGAATCATCCCGAGTAAAAGCAATCTTTTTATTAGGTACGTCGATCCTATTTCGCCCCCATAAAATACTGCTGATCTTTTAAAAATTGAATTTCATTTTATCAAGGATTCGCATTCTCACCTATTAAGTATAGGCTGCGGGTGCTCACCTCTCAAAATAAAATTCAATTTTTAAAATACAAGCAGTATTGATATCGACTGGTATACGAAGTTCATCGAGTATTGGTGGAGGCGTCGGGTACTGCCCCCGAGTCCGCAACCTCTATTCTAAATTACGTTTATTACTATAGCTATATTAGCACCAAATATTATGCCTTAATTTGATTAAAATGTAAAGGTCAAATAAGAATGCTAGATTTATATTAAAAATGGACTTATAATAAATGTTTAGAATTCTAAATTAAAAACTTAATTATGCTAACAAATCTTGGAATTATCGCAGGCAGAGGTTCATTACCTTACTTAATAGCAGGTAACTATACAAAGCAAGGTGGCAAGTGTTATATAGCGGCAATTAAAGACGAAGCTGATATAGATCAAATTAAAGATTTTGAATATAAGATTTTAAAAATCGGTATGGTTGGTGAAGCTATAAGATATTTTAAGGATAATGAGGTACAAAATATTATTTTTATAGGCGGAGTTAATAGACCGAATTTTAACAATTTATCCGTAGATAAAATAGGCGGTTTATTACTTTTCAAAATAGTTGGGCAAAAAATTCGAGGAGATAATAATTTGCTAAAAATAGTAGCGGATTTTTTTGAAAGCTACGGTTTTAAAGTAATTTCAAGTAACGAAATATATAAAAATCAACAAGGTAACTCCAATATTATAACCGATACTAACTCTACCAGTTCAGATAAAAATGATATTGAGCTTGGAGTAAAATTATTAAATCATTTAAGTTCATTCGACATCGCACAATCGGTTATAGTTGAAAATGGCTACATACTAGGTATAGAAGCTGCTGAGGGGACGAATAATTTAATAGCGAGATGTGCAGATTTACGTAAAGAATCCCATGAGGGAGTGCTAGTAAAAATACCGAAATTAGGTCAAGATAATAGACTAGATATGCCAACAATTGGTCCTGATACTATAAAGAATCTCGCTAAATATAATTACAAAGGAGTAGCGATTCAGAACAATAACGTAATTATAGTCGAAGAAGAATTAACTATAAAACTCGCTAATGAACATAAAATTTTTATAACAAAATGTTAGCAATAGGTATTACCAGTAGCTATGCATCGGGGAAAACTTTTATTTTGGATTATTTAGCAGAAAAAGGATATAAAACTTTTTGTATTGATAGATGCATAAAAGAATTATATCAAGATTTGAGCGTATAAACTCAAATCTTAAAATTACTCCCTGAACTTGAATCTTTCAATATCGGAAAAATCAGTAATTTAATTTACAATCACTACCTAGCTAGAGAAAAAATACAAAATTTTATTTACCCATTAATGATAGATAAACTCATTTTATTTAAAAAAGAAAATGCTAATTTCAAATTTGGCTTTGCCGAAATACCGTTGCTTTATGAAGCGAAATTTGATAAATATTTTGATTTTGTCGTAACATATATACTGCTCTGAAGAAATAAGAATGCAAAGAGCGATAACAAAAACTTCATTTGATATAGAGATTTATAATAAAACCAAAGAAATTCAGCTATCACAAGAGAGCAAAATAGCAAAAGCAGATTTTGCTATAAATAGCGGCGTTGATATGTTAGACTTGGAAAAACAAATAGCACAGCTAATTCTCGTCATTGCGAGAAGAATTACGTAGTAATTCAACGAAGCAATCCAGTTAAAAATTCTGATTTATAGAATTTTTTTAATCTTTTTCTGGATTGCCGCGTCGCTTCACTCCTCGCAATGACGGTTTTGGTATCCACGCAACAACACCCGCTCGCAGTGACGATTTTAAAAGACTAATAAAGGATTGGGAATGTCGAGTTTAAGAGAAATAATTTTAGATACCGAAACTACGGGACTGGACCCACGACAAGGTCACCGGATCGTCGAAATCGGTGCAATTGAAATGATGAATAAGGTGTTAACAGGTAGGAATTTTCATTTTTATATTAATCCTGAGCGAGACATGCCGTTTGATGCTTATAGAATTCACGGTATTTCCGGTGAGTTTTTAAAGGACAAACCTTTGTTTCATACAATAGCCAATGATTTTTTAGAATTTATTGCAGATAGTAAGCTTGTTATTCATAATGCTCCGTTCGATATTAAATTTCTAAATCACGAATTATCATTATTAAAAAGAGCAGAAATCAAACTTATAGAACTGTCCAATGTTATAGACACTCTAGTTATAGCTAGAAGTATATTTCCAGGCTCAAAATATAATCTTGATGCATTATGTAAAAGATTTAAAGTTGATAATTCAGGTAGGAAGCTTCACGGGGCTTTGAAAGATGCGGCATTACTTGCAGAAGTATATGTGGAACTAACGGGTGGTAGACAATCCGCTTTTAAAATGGTTGATAAATCTGCTGGAATAAATAATTTAGCAACTAATCAAGTAAATAGCAAAACAGAGCAAGCTACTATTGTTATTAAACCTACAAAAGAAGAGCTGCAAAAACATAAAGAGTTTCTTAGTAGTATTTTAAAAACTGCTTAGTAAAACGTCATTGCGAGGAGCCGTAGGTGACGCAGCAATCTAGCAAATAATTAAAAAAATTCTGTAAATCAGAATTTTTAACTGGGTTGCTGCGCCAAAACTTACAGTTTTTTCTCGCAATGACGATGATCAACCTTCCTTAAACTTACCTATGAAAACAAATTTCCTTGTACTGATCACCTTTATAATACTCGTCTCTTTGGGCTTTTGGCAGCTTAGTCGATTAAAAGAAAAGAAGTTATTCTTAGCTTCGATGCAAGCTAATCTAACCTCACCGGCAATTAATTTAACAGAAATTCAAAACAATTTACCTTATCACAAAGTAAAAATTATCGGTCAATTTTTACCTAATAAAGACATATATTTATATGGTAGAAGGTCAATGTCGAGTGAAAAAGACGGCTATTATTTAGTTACTCCTTTTAAAACCATAGAAGATAAAGTTATTTTAGTAGCACGAGGTTGGTTCAGTAATCGCAATAAAAATATTATCACCCAAGCTACAAACGACCAGCAACATGAGATTATCGGTGTTACTATGCCGTCTGAAAAAACTCGTCGCTACTTACCTGCTAACGATATAAAAAATAATGTGTGGCTAACTTTAGATGTAAAAGAAGCCTCTCAAACCTTAGAATTAAATCTAGAGAATTTTTATATTATCACGGAAGGAAAAGATATTAGCAATCTAGATATTTTATTACCACTTTCAATAAATCATTTAGCAGCAATCAGAAATGACCATTTAGAATATGCCTTAACTTGGTTCGGTCTTGCTATTTCTTTAATCGTAATATATATTTTATCGGCGTTGTTATATGGCCGTGGATGTCATCCCGCGACTTGATCGCGGGATCCAGAAAAATAATTAACAAAGACTGGACCACGTGGTCAAGCCACGGGGTGACAGTAATCGATACATAAATGAGCAATCTACAACAACAAGCATCCGATCCTAATTATTCTGTTTGGGTATCGGCATCTGCCGGTACAGGTAAAACCAAAATCCTAACCGATCGATTTTTACGTTTGTTAATAACAGGCGTAGAACCTACCAATATTTTATGCCTTACTTTTACTAATGCTGCAGTTATAGAGATGCAAGCAAGAATTAATAGTAAGCTTAAACATCTTTCGCTTTGTGATGCAGAAAAATTAGAAAATGAACTCTTCTTAATGAGTGGCAATAAGCCGCTACCTCAAGAAATAGAAAACGCAAAAACTTTATACGATAAAATACTAAATAGCAACGAGCCTTTAAATATCTATACAATTCATGCGTTTTGTCAAAAAATCCTTAACACTTTTCCTTTAGAAGCAGGTATCACACCGGAATTTAAAATTCTTGAAGACACTAAATTACAAGATATCTTCCTAAATATCAGAAATGAAATCTACTTAAGTGATGAGCATAATGACTTAATTAAAATTTTACTTAACCGCTTTCATGAAATAACCCTGCAAGATATTTTTACTGAAATAATCGAGCAGAAAATTAAATTCAAGAAGTTATTTACTCATAAAACTATTCCAAATGAAATATATAATAAAAGATTAGCGTTAGGGGAATTAAATAATATTTACGATAAGGTAAAAAACTTATTTGCAGAATATGATTTGGCAATAGAACCGAAAGAAATCTTTTTTACAAAAGACGGAAAAAAACGTAAAAGCCTTTTATCGAAAGAATTAACAAGAAAATATCCTAAATTATTGCTAGAGCTAGAAAAAATTATCTCTGAAATTTACCGTTTAGATGAGTTGCATCGCATAGAGAAGCTAGAATATCATACGAACTTACTTACTAAACTTGCTCATATTATTTTAAGAAAATACGATTCATATAAAGAAGAAAATAATTTACTCGATTACGATGATCTAATTTACTACACCGAAAAATTACTAAATAATAAAACTACGCATGAGTGGTTGTTGCACAAGCTTGAAAACGAGATAAACCACATTCTTGTTGACGAAGCACAGGACACAAGTCCCCCGCAGTGGAATATTATCATTACTTTAATAACAGCGTTTAATGCGGCAGATAAACCAAGTAATAGTACCTTTATCGTTGGTGACGATAAACAGTCCATCTTCAGTTTTCAAGGGGCTGATCTTCATAATTTCAGCTTAGTAAAGGAGCAACTAAAAGCAAACCTTACAAGTGCTAATAAAAAATTCAAAAATATCACCCTTGAATCTTCTTATAGATCATGTGCAGAGATTTTACAATTTACTCATAATGTTTTGAAAAATATAAAATCCAATTACCCTAGTTTATTCCTTGCGGATAATCCTTTAATATCCTCATTTCGTACACATCAAGGTCTAGTGACAATTTGGCCTTTAGTAATGAGTGAAAAACAAGAAGAGCTTTTTTGGGCATTGCCTAAAGATTATGAAAATTCTAAATCTGCTGCTGATTTACTTATAGAAAAAATTGTAAATTTCATACAAGAACAAATAGAAAGCAAAGAAATTTTACCGTCTACCGTAAGCAAAATATCTGAGAAAGATTTCATGATATTAGTAAGAAAGAGAGATGAATTTAGCAATAATCTTATAAAAGAACTGAGTAAAGCTAAGCTTAACGTTGAGATAAGCGATAGAATTAATATTAAAGAAAATCTAACTATAATGGATTTAATGTCCGTGGCTAAATTTGTATTACTACCAGATGATGATTTAAACCTTGCCGGCTTACTAAAATCACCGATTATCGGCATTAACGAAAAGCAATTATACGAACTTCTTGTCAATAAAAACGATAATAGTTTATGGGATAATCTATCTGCTTGTGAAGAAATATACGCTAAGTTCAATTCTCTAATTGAAATTTATAAAATATCGACTGTTGAGAATTTCTTTGATTTAGTGGTGAAGAATCTAAATTTACGAGAGATTTACGATGATGATAATGATGATATGATAAATGAGCTATTAACGTTAAGCAAAAACTATGCAAATGATATAGATAATTCACTGCAAGGATTCGTTGCTTGGTTTGAGAATAACTATATCTACATCAAACGTGATATGGAGCATTCAGATAAAATAAGAGTAATGACCGTCCACAGCTCTAAAGGACTTGAAGCTCCTATTGTTATATTATGCGATTCTACTACTCTGCCGGTAAGTAGCAATCAATTTATTTGGGACGATAAAGGGGAAATGTTCTTCTCTGCTAATATTGTAGATACGCCGGAGTTCCTACAAGAATTAAAAGAAGCTAAAAAATTACAAGATTTGCAAGAATATATAAGACTACTCTATGTTGCAATGACAAGAGCTAAAGACCGGCTAATTATATGCGGTTTTAGTAATAAATCTAACACTCCTGAAAATTGCTGGTATGAAATAGTCAAGCAAACTTTTGATTAACAGCTGCTTTATTAAGTCATTATTCGGCTTTCCAACTCTCCTAAACGTTGCTCAATTCTCTCTATATCTTCTTTTGTGACAGGATTTTTGAATAAAAATGCAATTTCATCTTTTAGCATATTTATCTCTTGTTCAGTAGAATCTAATACTATATCGTAAATGCTTTTTTACCTTGATTTAACACTTAAATGCTCCCAAACTTAAATTGCTCAAGTTTCAACCACCAAAGATTTTGACCTTGGGTGGTTGGGGTGTTAGAAGGATCATACGCGTCAAGTTAAGGAAAGTAAGTAAGCAATTTGCAAGGAATTTGCTAATTGCAACTCTGTTAGCTAGAAAAAATGATATTTAAAAAGGGAAGTGAAGAGTATAAGTATTAG
>NZ_BAABMM010000018.1:0-7696 GCF_045865205.1 Candidatus Rickettsia kedanie
CTTCTTTAAAAATTTACGAATAGCTTGGGTAAGTTTTTGCTTAAAAGATAAATATAGGAAAACAAAAAAATCTACTTTATCTTCTCTTAAACTTATAAACATCCCTTAACTTGACGCGTATGGTTAGAAGAACTGTCACAGAACAGTTATAATAGCTTTTAGGTTTAAAATTTGTACTTTAAACCCTGAACATAGCTACTATCATCCCAACCATGACAAAGTTGAGGAGCATTTTTAAATGGATAATGCTAACCATCTATGATAAATGACTTCTACACCCAAGAATAACATTACTGCTATTCTTGCGGAAGGTTTTAATTAATTTTTTAAAAAAGTCAATTAGCTATTGTTAAAGAACGGCTGCATGGAGCAGAAAATGTCCTGAATATTATTCCCGCTTTTAGCAATTACTTCCTAGCTCACTCCGAGCTAGTATTAAATAACTGCACTAAATGTATATAAATATCCAGTATTTCAATTTCTTCCTTAGTAAATTTATACGGAGATTTTACATAAATAAGTTTTTTGGCGTCTTGCTTCTTTATTTGATCAGGCGGTATATATAATCTATGTTCTTCTTGGTTCTGAGACTCTTTATTAGCATGCAGCACCTCATATAAAGCTGTTATATCCTTTTTTTGTTTCATCTAAAAAAGATGCAGTAACTGCTTCTAACTCGTCTTTAAATAAACTACTGCGCTCCTGATCACCTACTAGCTCTTCCTGCGAAATCATCCTTATATCATCTTATTTCAAATAAGATTTGATATTTTCTAAAAAAGAATTAGCATAATTCTCAGTTCTAGGGCTTTTAAGATTTTTATTCAAATGATTATGAAAAAATTTTTTATCTAGATAAAATTGTATAATACTTAAATTTTTTCTTTTAAGGTCTTTTTATATTGTGATATTTTAGAAATAATGATTACCACAAGAAAGATAAAAATACTCATTAACGGAGGATATAAGATATTTAACTGATCAAACATTATTAATTTTATAGAGTTTAGTTTACATTACATAATAGTAGTAACCTTTATTTAAATTTCAACTTAAATATTTTTTATTTCAATTTAACTACTATATCCTAAATTTAAATCATTTATATTTAAATATTGTCATAAGAAAATTAATAAGATTTTTATTAAAACCGCTACTTCAGATAGCATAATAATTTATGCATTATAGTAATAATCATGCCCTAATAAATCAGATTTAGGAATATCACACTTATATTCATATGAACCTAAATAAGCTTGTAATTCATGAACATTTCGTCCTATTTTTTCATAATTATATTTATATGAATTTTAGAGTTTTTTAACTAATTTACCTTTATTAACAACTTTTTTATAAGCATCTTCTTTAAAAAACATCTTTTTGTGCTTCACTACGAAAGTAATCCTTAAATTCACTATGTTTTTTCGGTAAATTAGAGATAAATTCTGCAAATTTTTCTAATTGAATATTGGTAATTAGAGTAAATACCAAACTTATATTTTCTTTATATTGGTCAACTCTTGAAATTTCATGCTCTATTATATCTTTTTGTTCAATTTCAATAACATTTATTAGATAAAATAACTAAATCTTTTTTATTAACCTCTAGCTTTTCAGGTGCCTTTTGCTTTATATTCAGTATTTTCGCTTCTAATTCCTCGTTACTAAATAATTTTTGAAATGCAGCAAGCCACGAACCAAAAGCTGTACTTGCTAACTTTTTAAAATGTTCTTTTAACTTCATAACTAATTTCCTTGTTTATATTTTCTTAGTTTAATTTATAGTACTAGTTGGAAGTAATCAAGTTATAGAGCTAAGAAAAATTAGTACTTTTGTAAAAATTATATGTAGCGTAACAATTGAAAAACCGTTTTAAAATGCTTAAAATAATTTGACTATTTTAGAAAATTTTAATAAAATCTATTAATCAACTCAATCGATAATACAAAATATGAAAACAGCTTTTATCTTCCCCGGTCAAGGGTCACAATTGATCGGCATGGGAAAAGATTTTTATGATAATTTTAAACCCGCCAAAGAAACTTTTCAAGTCGTTAATGAAGTACTAAATCGAAAGCTCACTGATATAATTTTTAATGGACCTTCTGAAGAACTTACCTTAACCACTAACGCACAACCGGCATTAATGGCAGTATCTATGGCAATAATAAATATTATCAAAGCTGAAACCGGTAAAAATTTGAATAGTCTTTGCGATTATGCTGCCGGTCATTCGCTAGGTGAATATAGTGCTTTATGTAGTACCGAAAGTATTAGACTTGAGACAGCAGCAAAGCTACTTCATATACGTAGTACATCTATGCAAGAAGCATGTCCCGAAGGTGAGGGAAGCATGGCAGCTTGTATCAATATTCCGCTTCAAAAACTTGAAGAAATATTAGAAGATATCAACAAAATAAATTTATGCCAAATTGCCAACGATAATATCGAAGGACAAATAGTTATTAGCGGCAAAACCACAGCTATTGATCATGCTATTAGTATAATTAAAGATTTAGGTTATAAAGTGATAAAACTGCAAGTCAGTGCTCCATTTCATTGTAGCTTAATGAAGCCGGCAGAAGAAAAAATGCGAGTAGCTCTTGATAAATCTGTAATTAATAAGCCTATAATACCGGTAATCCAAAATTATACCGCAAAACCTACTCGAGATCCTACAGAAATCAAACAAAATTTAATTCTTCATATATGTAGACGAGTTAGATGGCGTGAAACTTTAAAGATATTTAATCAGCTAGATGTAACCCATATAGTAGAAATAGGGGCAGGAAACGTACTAACCAATATGCTACGGAAAATTAATTATCCATATAAATTAAGTAATATTAGTAATTTAGAAGAACTACAGAATTTTTTAGATAACGTTAGCAAATAACACCTCTAATAACTTCTGATTTATAAAGCTTTTAAATTAACTCAATAATATTATTATATAAAAATTAGTTTTAGTTTTTTAAGCAATTGCTAGAATTATTAACTAGTGATTGGCAGAGCTATTTAGATAAGGTAATAGAGGGTTATGAAAATTTAGCTTTAACAGATACTAATGATACATTTTTAAAATAAGAATGTTTCAGAAAAATTACTCTTATTAAAGGATGCATTAAAGAAGATGAATACCCATGGTATGTTGTTCCTTTTGATAAAATAGATAATGCAAGTTTACTACTTACCAATATTCATATGCTAGAGCTTGATTATCTAAATCAAAATACGGTAAAAGCAGTAAAAAATATGCTGCGAAATAATTATATATAATCCGCAAATTTATATTATTGCTAACTATGAAGAATCTATAATTAACAACTATACAATAATAGATAAAATAGCCAAAGGGCAAGTTATTACCTTTGAAGATTTAAATATTAAATATGTAGATCACACGGATGAAGAGTTAAAATATATAGGTAATATAGTAAATTATATTAGAAAACTAGATGGTGAGCTAGTAGCAGATATATCAAATATCATCAAATTTCTTTATCAATTTTATTTTGTAGATTTTGCTATTACTCAGTATACAATCATTTTTATGGCTGCATATTTTGAAGTACTACAAAATTTTCATCAAAATTTAAATAACCTCAACTTTATAGTACCATTGACGCATTATGAATTAGATTACCAGCCTAAAAATTATAATAGTTTGTCGATATTGAAGCAATAACTTGGAATAGATTTTTAGTAAAATATCAGAAATTATTTAATAATCTTAGCGAAGCATATTCAGAAATACTATTTAGCATTTGTAGCGATAATGATGATTTTGTAAAATTGTTAATTTCAGACTCTTGTCATCTGAGTTTAAACAAACGAAACGAAATTATAAGGTACTTGGTAGATAAATATAAAAATAATACCGAATTTATTTGTCCTGCAGCCGTACAACTTTTTAATATTTGTAACGATAAAGATGGTTTGGTAAAGCTTCTAACTGCAAGATCTTACAATCTTAGCCTACAAAAACGAGTCGAAATTATAGAGTACCTAATAGGTAAATATAAAAACGATATCAAATCTATTGATTATATAACCGAGCAACTTTTTAATATTTGTGAGGATAACACAACTATTGAAACTACAAAAATAGAGGCTGAGCATTGTTATAAATATATTAAACATTGCTGTAGTTGGGATGGTTTACCTAGTTATTGGGATATTAAGTTTAAGGGACTGCTCGGTATGATACGGAAGCTTTAATTATTGGCGATTCTGTCAAGCCGGGAAATGATTATATTTAGTTAGAAACATTATAAAATAATTCTAGAAATTTTATAATTTAGATGATATAAAGTTAAGCCATAGCCGGAGAGATGGCCGAGTGGCCGAAGGCGGCGGTTTGCTAAACCGTTATACGGGTCATACCGTATCGAGGGTTCGAATCCCTCTCTCTCCGCCAGCTCTATGCTCTTTTATTTTCTTTATAATGCTTAGTATATTTATCTAGTAACATCCTAATCATTTTTTGATAAGGGACATGTGCAGTTGCTGCTTCTGATTTAAAGAATTCTACGATCTCTTTACTTAAAGAAATGATTACTTTTACAGCATCATCTTTTAATAACAGTTCTCTAGGATGTGGTAAGAAATCTGTTACTATTGTTACTTCCCCTATTTCCCCATCAGTGTATTTTATTCTCTTGCTCATAAATTCTCTTACCTTTATGCCAGTATCCTGCTCCAAAAATTCTTATATGATTACCTCAAAACATAAAACGTACTGTTAAAATATTACCATCAACTTGACCTAAACAAAAATATCTTTTTTCTGTAATACTATGGTCTATATCCTCAAGAATTATCCTTTGTATATCTAGAAAAGCTTTTTGAGTTTCATAAAAGCTTACTTTATGCTTCTCAATATTAATATTACTTTTTTCTTCGTCCCATTCAAAAAAAGAATGCTTTTTTAGCCTTTAATCGATTAATTTAATAATCCT
Source organism: Candidatus Rickettsia kedanie (assembly GCF_045865205.1). Classification (NCBI taxonomy): domain Bacteria; kingdom Pseudomonadati; phylum Pseudomonadota; class Alphaproteobacteria; order Rickettsiales; family Rickettsiaceae; genus Rickettsia; species Candidatus Rickettsia kedanie. The sequence continues at coordinate 4,963 of NZ_BAABMM010000018.1, forward strand.
TAGTTCGATAATAAATGTCCATATATTTATATGGGTAATAAACCATATTTTAAAATTAATCGTTTTTAAAGTAGACATAACAAAACTTAAGCGTAGCCTGAATCAATGCTAATCTATACTCGTTAAAGGTGCGCATAACGTACCATGCACCCTGCCAGCGTCTGAACAGTTAGCCAATTCTTGTAGTGTCCCTTCCAGGAAAGCCAAGGAGTAATCAAGGTTTAGGTTCACAAATACAAGTTATCGCCTTATTTCCTTTATTTTATAAGGAAATAAGATTTACATGCAAAATGTCTTTTCATACCTATTTTCTTTAAAAGATCAATTTCAGCTGCTGACCATTTTAAATATCCTAAATAAACATGCCAATGAACGGCTACCTCATTTTTATCAAGATTCATGTTTAGTTCAATACCCAGTTCTTTTTTATATAGCTTTTTAAACGGTGCATCTTTCAAGAAAAAAAGCTTTTCTTGCTCATCAAGCCGGCAACTAAAATTACCTTTTTTATCTGTATTACTTCTAATAATTTCAAAATATCTATTTAAATTTTCGTTTTTATTAGGAGTCAGTACTTCAATAATCTTCCATACATCTAAAATAGATTTGATTTGCTTATCGGATTGATTGTACATAAAAAGCAGTTTACACTTAAAATAGAAATATCCTAAGTATGAAACTAGAAGCAGTAAACAACTTTTTAATGTTACTCTTTACAGTATATAAAGATGTGTATAATTAACAAAATTATCGCCAAATTATTAATGATTTTTAATAAAACTTTATTATCTTTTACAAATTCATTTAATATATTTTCTTAACCTAAACAGGATATAATAAATGCAAAATAATAAGGAAATTATTAAATATATAGTGTTATAGCATTTGGTCTTCTTGGAATCCTATAAACTGGTCACCAAGCATGCAATTAGCTACCTTAAGTTATATATTGTCTTGTTTCATTGATGGGCATGACGCATATCCAATTGAAGATGCACAAATAATAAATAATGACCAGGAATGGCTTAAAAACAATCAAACTTATACCTTTTATAATACACAATTTCCATCTTCTCGTTATATGGAACTTGCAAAAAGATACTCGTATGCCTAAAAATATTTCATAAATTTGATGATTAGAATTACGTACCCAATGAAGCGTTAGCCTCTCATAAACTCATAAATAACTTTTCTAATTTATTGAAGTATTTTAAATTAACTCCTCTTATAGATCCTACTGATTTCAATCCTAACTATTTGATGGTATGGAGTTGGGCAAAAAATTTGTGGCATATTCCTAAATATTTCGGTAGAAAGTTAAAGCATGCTTGTAATAACATAGAAGAAGCAGAGAATTATTGGGAGAGTTATGAACCGGAGACATTCTCTAACTCTTCTGCATTCCATGAGTTTATAAATACAATAACGCATTGTAATGATGTATTATTAGGTTGTAGAGATATTAAATCAGATATATTTTATAACAAACTGTAGTGACCTTCAATAGCAAGTTACTTTCGTAATTGGCATTGCTCAATAACTATAGATATTTCTGAAAGTCTCCGTCATTACGAGGAAATTACGAAGTAATTGATGAAGCAAGGAAGTATCAAAATGCTAATTTGTAGCATTTTTTTAATTATTTTTCTGGATTGCTGTGCTCCCTACAATCGCTAGCAATGACAAAATCTATATTTATTGAGCAATACCTCGTAATTTGCTATTGATTAAAAAACTGTAACAGCATATTTAACTTGCATTTAAACTGCTTCAACGCACATAGCCATACCCATACCGCCTCCGATACATAAGGTGACTAAGCCTTTTTTATCTTTAGCTCTTCTTAAAGAGTGTATCAGAGTTATAAGAACACGTCCGCCGCTTGCCCCAATCGGATGCCCGATTGCTATTGCACCGCCATTTATGTTAACCTTATCCATATTCCATTTCATTTCACGGTTTACATAAATACTTTGAGCAGCAAACGCCTCATTAACCTCGATGACTTCCAAATCATTAACGCTCCAACCTGCTTTACTTAAAGCCTTTTGGGAGGTAGGAACGGGGGCAGTACCCATATAATACTTGGATCAACACCGGCTTAAGCATAAGAAACAATACGAGCTAGCAGTATCAAATTATGCTTTTCCAATGCTTCTTCAGAAACTACCATAAGGCATGCCGCACCGTCATTGATTGAAGAAGCATTACCCGCCGTAACTACGCCGTTTTTATCAAAAGCAGGACGTAATTTACTCAGAATTTCAAGGCTTGTATCAGGTCTTACTGTTTCATCATATTCAAACAAACTAGTAGTTTTTTTAACCGTTACTTCGATAGGTAAAATTTCATCTTTAAAAATTTCAGCTAGCTGTGCTTTAGCTGCTTTCTTGTGAGAACTGAAAGCAAATTCATCTTGCTCTTGTCTACTAATATTAAACTGTTTCGAGATATTTTCAGCAGTAATTCCCATAAATACTCCTGAAAATACATCAGTTAGTCCGTCATACTGCATTAGATCAACCATTTTAATATCGCCGAATTTAGCTCCTGCTCTGATATAGCTACCGTGCATACCGAGCGACATATTCTCCTGCCCACCTGCTATAACCATATGCGTCAAGTTAAGGAAAGTAAGTAAGCAATTTGCAAGGAATTTGCTAATTGCAACTCTGTTAGCTAGAAAAAATGATATTTAAAAAGGGAAGTGAAGAGTATAAGTATTAGCACTGTA